>JBEGQD010000028.1:0-22611 GCA_041181125.1 Actinomycetota bacterium
ATCTTGCAGTGCTCATTAGAGTGTCATTCTCGCTCGCTCCATACTTTTTTTAATTACTTAAATTTTTTAAGTAATCTTCTAACTCTTTAACTTTAACCAATCCTTCATATTTGAAGGAACGATTAAAAGCTTTTCGTTCTATTGCAATCTGGAAACATTTGCTGTGAAGCCATGCTCCCCGACCAGGCATTCGGTGGTTTAAATCGACCCTTATTTCATTGCCGACCAAAACTGTACGAATTAAATCTGTTCTATTATCTAAACTTCGACAAGCGATACAACTGCGTTGTCGTAGCTTTTTACTGAACATGGTAACTCTACCCTACGCCCCTTCAACAGGTGAAATACTTGCCACTTCCTCAGGTTTTTCCGCCTTAATATGAGTTACTGGATTATCCGGATGGATATCAATTCGCCATTGGGTTAGCCGGGCAGCAAGCCTGGCGTTTTGGCCATCTTTGCCAATTGCAAGGGATAGTTGAAAATCTGGCACGATTACCTTGGCTGATTTACTTTCTAAATCAACAATCTCAACCGATGTTACCCGTGCTGGTGCTAAAGCATTTGCAACATAAGTGGCTGGATCATCTGAGTAATCAATTATGTCAATCTTCTCGCCATTTAATTCATTCATTACATTTTGTGCTCTAGAACCTTGTGGTCCAATTAACGCACCCTTTGCACTGACGCCAGCGCGATGAGTTCTAACTGAAATTTTAGTTCTGGCACCAGCCTCACGAGCGATGCCAACAATATCTACAACTCTTTCTTTAATCTCTGGAACTTCAAGTGCAAATAACATCTTTACGAAAGCTGGATGTGTTCTAGAAAGAGTTACCTCTGGTCCTTTTTCGCCCTGTTTAACATCTACAACAAAACATTTAATTCGATCTCCATGTTTGTAAACCTCACCTTTTACCTGTTCAGCAGGTGGAATCTTTCCTTCAACTCTTCCTAAGCTGACATAGATAACATCGGCATCTCTGCCTTGTTGCACAATTCCACCTATTACATCACCCACGCTGCCAGAGAATTCTGTTACCACCTCAAGATCTTTAGCCTCGCGCATCTTCTCTTTAATAACTTTGCGAGCAGTCTTATCAGCAAGTTTTGCAAAGCCATCTGGATTATCAGTTACGGTATCAAGTCGGTCACCATCTGGACCAAGTACTGGAACATAAATAATTAATTCACCAGTTTGTCGATTTAAAACCGCTCGCCCATGTGGCTTAGCTACTGGTAACTCGGCATAAGCTTTTGCAACCTCATTCTCAATTGCATTTATCAGTCGTTCTAGTGGTAATTTTTTTTCAGCAGCAAGTATTTTAAGTGCTTCGACATCAACGCTCATTTTTTTCCCTGCTTAAACTCAACCTCTAAGGTTGCTCGTTTAATAGCTGAAAATTCTATTGATACATCATCAACTTGAACATCGGTTTCAGTTGCTGACTTAATTCTTCCATTAACTACAGAACCATCTAATAAAACAATTTTTACTAAGCGATCTATATTTTTGCGCCAGTGTCTAGGTTTTGTTAGCGGCCGATCTAGACCAGGAGATGTCACTTCTAATGTAAATGGAGTATCACCTAAACTTTGTAGCCCTTCAACTATCTCACCAATTGCTTTAGTTGCAGATGTAACTTGATCTAGCGAAAGATGAGTATCACCATCAACAATAATGGTTAGCATGCTTCTTCGTCCTGCTGAAGTAATTATTACATCCTCAAGGTAAAAACCGAGGGCTGATAATGCGGGCGTAACCGCCGTAGATATATCTTCTTTCTTTCCCATATTTTCCTTTTTCGATATTAAGTTGTAACCGCAAGTTTAACTTATAAATGTATCCCAAGCAACGCGGGCGATCAGCAAGAAGGTAACTGCCAGAAAAACTTTCCGCACCAGCGGTGATCCACCTTTAATCGCAAGGCGAGAGCCAATAATCGCACCAGTTATATTTGCAAGTGCCAGTAAAAAACCTAGTTGCCACCAAATATGACCGGTAATTTGAAAGCTAAGAATTGCACCAGCATTTGTAGCAATGTTTACTAATTTTGCAGTACCAGATGCTTTTAGAAAGGCGTATCCAATTACAGATACCAGAAAGAAAACTAAAAATGTGCCTGTACCGGGACCAAAGATTCCGTCATAGAAACCAATCAACAATCCAATTAAGGAGACAATAGTTAACCGTTTTTTATGGGTGTATTTTAAATTTTCATTCATACCAAGCTCTGGTTTACGCCAGGTGTAGATAGCAACTGCTACCAGTAAGAAAACAATAAATGGTTTAAAAAAATCCTTTGGTACTGCTGCTGCAAGGGATGCCCCACCGATTGAGCCAATAAATGCGGGCCCCATCATCGATAAAGTAAGTGGTATATCTGGCTTAATATTTTTAAAGTAATTACGAGCTGCTGCTGTTGTGCCGAAAATTGATGGCACCTTATTTGTACCAAGAATTAGAGGCAGCTCTTTATTTGGTAATCCCACAATTAAAGCGGGAAGTTGAATTAATCCCCCACCCCCGGCCATGGCATCAACAAAGCCGGCAAATCCAGATGCGATTGCTAAAAAGAGTGCAACCTCAATACTCATAACTTACTTAACTAATGTTTTAACAACATCAGCTACTACTACCTCTTTTTTATCACCAGATTTACGATCGCGAACCTCAACTTTGCCATCTGCTAAAGCTTTTCCAACAATTATAATTTTAGGGATTCCAATTAACTCAGCATCCTTGAACTTAACGCCAGCACTTGCCTCTCGGCGATCATCTAATAATACTTCTAAACCTTTTGCCTCTAAATCTTTAGCAATCTGCTCTGCTACCTCAAATGGCTGATCCTCTTTACCGGTTGCAACAATATGTACATCAGCTGGTGCAATCTCAGCCGGCCAACATAAACCAAGTTCATCATAGGTTTGTTCTGCAACTGCAGCCACCGCACGTGAGACACCAATCCCATATGAACCCATTGTTACAACTTGAGGCTTGCCTTCTTTATCTAAAACAGTTAGTCCAAGTGATTGGGCGTACTTTCTGCCTAATTGAAATATATGGCCAATCTCAATTGCACGATCAATAATTACTGGCTTTTCACATTTAGGACAATTATCTCCGGCTCTTACCTCTGCCGCCTCCACATAATGCTCAACTTTAAAATCACGACCACAGGTAACATTTTTAGCATGAACATCTTTCTTATTACCACCAGTTACCCAGATCGATCCATCAACAATTCTTGGATCTGCATAAAGTGTTAGACCAAGATCCTTAGCATCTTGTGGCCCAACGTAGCCTTTAACCAGCTTTGGATACTTAGCAAAATCCGTATCTTCAAACAATCGTAAATCTTTAACGCCAGCAAGGTTTGCGCCTAATCGTTTCAAATCCACTTCACGATCACCTGGTACTAATACCGAAATTGGTTTTTCATCCGCCATCAGTAACACATTCTTTAAAGTGTTTTCAGCGGTAATACCTGCAGAATACTTCTTATTTAAAACCTCTACTAAGGAATCAATTGTTGGAGTATTTGGCGTATCTAGTAATTCAATTGCGCCAGCTTCATCGCCCTTATATGGTGGCACCTTTGTAACCATCGCCTCCACATTTGCGGCGTAACCACAGCCATTACAAAGAACATATGTATCTTCACCAGTTGGACATGGTGCCAAAAACTCCTCAGATTTTGATCCGCCCATTGCTCCACTCATCGCCGAAACAATGTTGTACTTAAGGCCTAATCTGTCAAAGGTTTTAATATAAGCGGCTCGGTGATTGTTATATGACGCTTCCAAACCAGCATCATCAACATCAAAACTATAAGAATCCTTCATCACAAACTCACGGCCTCTAATAATTCCACTGCGTGGGCGCGGTTCATCTCGGTACTTTGTTTGAATTTGATAAATTGAAAGCGGTAGATCTTTATAGGATGAGAACTCACCCTTAACCATTAATGTAAACATCTCTTCATGAGTTGGCCCTAGTAAATAATCATTACCTTTTCTATCTTGCAATCTAAATAAATCTGGCCCGTACTCAGCCCAACGATTAGTTGACTCGTATGGCTCTTTCGGAAGTAGGGCTGGAAAGTGCACCTCTTGAAATCCGGCATCATCCATCTCTTGTCGAACAATCTCTTCAATCTTTCTAAATGTTCGATAACCAAGTGGTAACCAGGAGTAAATACCTGCCGCAATCCGACGTACAAATCCTGCTCTTACTAGTAAGCGATGAGATGCAACCTCAGCATCTGCTGGATCATCACGCAGTGTGCGTAATAATAAGGTGGACATCTTTAACATAGGTCAAGCCTATCTATTGAACAGCAACAGATGGCGTACCTGATGCCACTCCAGCAGCCTCCATCTCTTCAGCAAGGCGCATCGCCTCTTCAATTAGCGTCTCAACAATCTGTGCCTCTGGCACAGTTTTAATTACCTCACCCTTTACAAATATCTGACCCTTGCCATTTCCAGATGCAACACCAAGATCTGCTTCCCTAGCTTCACCAGGTCCATTTACAACACAACCCATTACTGCAACCCGAAGAGGCACAGTCATTCCTTGTAAACCGGCTTGAACTTTCTCGGCCAAGCTGTAGACATCAACTTGTGCTCTGCCACATGAAGGACAAGAAACAATCTCTAACTTACGTTGACGTAAATTTAAAGATTCTAGAATTGAGATTCCAACCTTCACCTCTTCAACTGGAGGCGCCGACAGTGAAACTCTAATTGTGTCGCCAATTCCCTCAGCAAGTAATATGCCAAAAGCAGTAGCAGATTTAATAGTTCCCTGAAAAATTGGTCCGGCCTCGGTAACACCAAGATGTAATGGATAATCACACTTTGCAGCAAGAAGTCGGTATGCCTTAACCATTGTTACTGGGTCATGATGTTTTACCGAAATTTTAATATCGCTAAAGCCATGCTCTTCAAATAATGATGCTTCCCATAACGCCGACTCGGCAAGCGCCTCAGGTGTTGCCTTGCCATACTTTGCAAGCAATCGTGGATCTAATGATCCAGCGTTAACACCAATTCGAATTGGAATACCAGCATCTCCGGCAGCTTTTGCAACCTCTTTTACCTTGTCGTCAAATTGTTTAATATTTCCAGGATTTACTCGAACTGCAGCACATCCGGCATCGATTGCAGCAAAAATATACTTAGGCTGGAAATGAATATCAGCAATAACTGGAATTTGAGATTTCTTAGCAATTTGAGCAAGTGCGTCAGCATCATCTTGTGAGGGAACTGCCACTCTAACAATTTGGCAACCAGATGCGGTTAACTCTGCAATCTGTTGCAAGGTTGAATTTACATCAGCGGTTAATGTTGTACACATTGATTGAACTGAAACTGGTGCATCCCCGCCAACCAAAACCGAACCAACCTTTAACTGCTTACTTTTACGGCGCGGAGCAAGGGTTGGTGGTGGGGCGGCTGGAATTCCTAAATCAACCATGGCTAAACCTTACCTAGAAATTAAGTCTGATTGGGTTGAAAATATCTGCAGTAAGCAAGAGAAGTGACAATGTCGCCATAAATATAAAGACAACCATCGTGATCGGTGCTAGCCGCTCAACATCAAATGGTGCTGGCTTTATCAATCCCCGCCTTCTGGCTCGAAAATTTCTAACCCCATCTGCAACAGCTACCGCCATATGACCGCCATCTAATGGCAGAAGCGGCAGAAGATTAAACATGCCGACAAACAAATTGAGGGAAGCAATGATCAAAATAAATGTTGCTACTTTCTCGCGCAAAGTTAAAACATCGGTGCCAGCGGTCTCGCCACTTACTCTTGCAACTCCTACTACGCCAACTAACCCTTCAGCATCTCGCTTCTCGCCAGTGAAGGTTTGCCTTACTAAATCTGGAATTTTAGCGGGCAGGGTAAATAACGAGGTCATACTATTTTTCAAAATTTCGCCGGTATATTTCACAGCTTTTGATGTAGCCACAACTGGTGAATAGGTAATAGTGCCAACAGTGTTAATTATGCCAAGTACTCCCACACTTTTGCCATTTAATTCTCTAGTTGCAGGCGTAATCGCCAACTCAATTGGCGAACCATTTCGCTCTATTGTTAATTGAATTTGCTTACCTGCAGATGCTCTAATAATTGCAATTACATCAACCCACTCGGAGTAAGTTTTTCCATTGACCGCCACAATTTTATCCCCAGGTAAAATTCCAACACTCTTTGCGGGTGAGGGCGCAGATTTTGTACTACACACTTGATTAGTCGACTTAGGGATGCACTCGCTCACCGTTTCCACAGTACTAGTTACTGAAGTAACACCCACAGATAAAAATAAGGTGAGTAGTAAGACAAATCCAATTGCAAAGTGTAGAAATGATCCCGCACCTAAAACAATTAGCCGCTGGCCAACTCCCGCTTTAACAAAGGCACGGTGGCTATCTTCCGGCGATAACTCCTCCCGTGGCGTCATGCCGGAGATACGGCAATATCCACCCGCTGGAACTGCCTTAATGCCAAACTCAGTTTCACCCCGTTGCGTAGACCAAATCTTCTTTCCAAAGCCAACAAAAAATTCAGTAACCTTCATGCCAAATTTCTTAGCGGTTAAATAATGACCAGCTTCATGGATCATTACCGAAATAAGAAGTGCTGCGACAAAGGCTAAGACGCCAATAAATGCCATTTAAGAGATCTCCTTTATTACTTCAGCTGCTTTACTTCGCGCACTCTGCTCTATGCTACTGACATCTGAGATATCTCTAATTGTAGTTGCACTATTACTAATTAATGAGCTAACTACTCGCTCAACTACCTCAATAATCGCTGTGAACTTAATTTGTGATGCTAAAAATGCTGCCACCGCAACCTCATTGGCTGCGTTATAGACCGCTGGCAAACCCCCGCCAACTTCACCACATTTTTTAGCTAAATCTACTGCTGGATATTTTTTACTATCAATTGGTGAGAAGTTCCAAGAATGAGAGTTGTTCCAATCAATTGGCTGGCATGAATTGCCCAATCGCTCTGGATATGAAAGCGCGTATGCAATTGGTCCCTTCATATTCGGTGGCGAGGCTTGAGCAATTGTTGAGCCATCAATAAATTCCACTAATGAGTGCACAACAGATTGGGGATGAATCACCGCAGTTATTGCATCATATGGCAGATTAAATAAGTAATGTGCTTCGATAATCTCCAGACCTTTATTGACCAAAGTTGCAGAGTTAATTGTTACTACCTCACCCATTGACCAGGTGGGATGATTTAAGGCATCGGCAACTGTGACATCAGATAGATCTGCTCTGTCTCTAAATGGTCCACCACTTGCAGTCAGTACTAATCGCTTAACATCACCTCTTTTGCCAGCCAACATTGCTTGATAAATTGCAGAGTGCTCTGAGTCAACTGGAATTAATCTATCTGCGCCATACTTCATGACTAAATCTCCGCCAGCAACCAATGACTCTTTATTAGCGAGCGCAACTTTGTTTCCGACAGCTAAAGCAGAAAGAGTTGGCCCTAAACCAATCGAACCGGTAATACCATTTAATACGATGTCACATGGCAGGGCGGCAATTTCAATTGAAGAGTCATCGCCATCAATTACCTCAACACCATCTGTCTTTGCAGCTGCGGCCATGCTGCCCACAATTGGCACCTTAAATTTCTTTGCCTGCTCCATTAATAATGCTGGGTTTTTTCGGCCAGCGCTCATGCCAATAACTCGAAACTTATCTGGATGGGCAGCTACGATCTCAAGGGCTTGAACGCCGATTGATCCAGTTGAGCCTAAAATGACAATTTCACGCATGTGCCTATCTTAACCACCCAGCAACTTACCTCTTCAGATAGCATTTACGCATGTACTCAGAGGCAAAAAATCCGATTGCTCAAAAGCGCAATCTGATCACCGCTATTCCTGGACCAAAATCTGCTGAATTAATTAAACGTAGAGCAGATGCAGTATCAGCATCCCTTGGTACAGCTTTTCCAGTATTTATTGAACGTGCAGAAGGTTCAATCATTGTCGATGTTGATGGCAACTCAATATTGGATTTAGCAGCTGGAATTGCAGTGATAAATGTTGGTCACTCAACTCCTAAGGTAATTGAGAATGTTAAAACTCAGGTAGATGCATTTACTCATACCTGTTTCATGATTGTTCCTTACACCGGTTATGTTGAGGTTTGTGAAGCGCTAAACCGTTTAACTCCTGGAAAGTTTAAGAAGAAATCGGTATTAATGAACTCAGGGGCTGAAGCACTTGAGAATGCGGTTAAGATTGCGCGCTCTTATACAAAGCGACAAGCAATTGTGGTCTTTGAGCATGGATACCATGGCCGAACAAATTTAACGATGGCGATGACCGCAAAAAATCTGCCATATAAAGAGGGCTTTGGACCATTTGCTCCGGAAATTTATCGCATGCCAATGGCATATCCATTTAGATGGAATGGTGATCAAGAAAAGTGCGCTCAGGAAGCACTTGACATTATTACGCATAAGCTTGAAAAGGAGATCGGCGCCAAGAATGTTGCCGCCATTGTGATTGAGCCAATTCAAGGTGAGGGTGGATTTATCGTTCCACCAAAAGGTTTCTTGCCAGGTATTGCAAATTTTGCTAAAGAAAATGGCATCGTATTTATTGCAGATGAGGTTCAAACTGGATTTGGCCGAACTGGTAAATGGTTTGCCTGTGAGGATGAAAATATTGAGCCAGATATTGTTACCACCGCAAAAGGAATTGCAGCCGGTCTTCCGCTTTCAGGAGTTACAGGACGAGAAGAGATTATGGATTCGATTCACCTAAGTGGCTTAGGCGGCACATATGGTGGAAATCCAATTGCATGTGCTGCAGCGTTAGGTGCGATTGAAACAATTGAAAAAGATAATCTTGTTGAGCGTGCTAACAAGATCGGCAAAATTATGACAGATGCGCTGAATGAAATGGCTAGGAAGTATCCAATAATTGGCGAGGTAAGAGGTAGGGGGGCTATGCAGGCAATTGAGTTAGTAAAGGCTGGCAGTGATGAGCCAAACTCAGAAGCACAAGCAGCTATTATAAAGTATTGCATAAGTAAGGGTGTGTTAATTCTCTCTGCTGGTACCTATGCAAATGTAATTAGATTATTACCATCACTTGCTATCGATGAAACACTTCTTAAAGATGGACTATCTGTTTTAGATGAAGCAATAGCTTCCATTAAAAATTAATCTCGATCTAACACATTTCGCACTGCAGAGTACTTTCCACCACTCTTCTTTAGCGCAATAGCACTCAGCGCCTCTAATACAACTCGGTTAGCTAATATTGCCGTGATATCACTGCTGTCATAAGCAGGGGCGACCTCAACAACATCAACACCAACAATTGGTAATTCAAGACATATTCTGCGAACTGCCTCTAACAATTCTCTACTTGTCATTCCACCTGGCTCTGGTGTGCCAGTTCCTGGTGCCATACCAGGGTCTACTACATCAATATCAACAGATAAAAATACGCCATCACAACCATCTGTCAGAATTGAAAATGATTCATCCAAAACTGCTTTCATGCCACGGTGATGTATCTCAGTCATCTCATAGGATTTCATCCCTTTACTTGCCATCCATTTAAAGGTGGCATCATCTGGCCAGTAACCACGAAGTCCTAATTGCAAAAAGCGATCACCACGAACAGATCCAGATTCAATTAATCTGCGCATTGGTGTGCCATGACCAATTAGGGCACCAAATTGATCCTCACCGGTATCGGCGTGAGCATCAAAATGAATCATGGAAACTTTGCCCTTGCCCAAATGGTTAGCAATACCAGTCACATCGGCAGATGCAATCGAATGATCACCTCCTAATACAACTGCGATTGCGCCAGCTTTAGAGATCTTTTCAGTTGCAACCTCTAATACTTTTAAAGATTTAACCAAATCTCCACCTGGCATTAACAGATCACCAGCGTCATAAATCTTTAATCTTTGAAGAGGATCAATTCGCATTGCCAGGTGCGGCCGAGAGGCATCATGCGGTAAGTAATCACCCATTCGTATAGCTTGTGGCCCCATCTTGGCCCCTGACCGGTGTGATGTTCCACTATCAATTGGGGCGCCAACAATAATTACATCAGCATCTTTATAGCTCTCAGGCTTTTCTAAATCACATCTTGGAATTCCAAGAAAAGTAAAGTCAGGGCCGTACATATTGCCGATATTGCTCATGCTTAAATCTTAGCCTTACGTTTATTAGAAAGCACCTGGCCTACTACAACCACAATCAACGCAATGAAAAACATAGATGAACCAATTACATTTGCTTGAGCTGGAATTCCGCGAGCCGCTGCGGTGTATACAAACTTTGGAAAAGTTGTGATCGTGCCAGAGTTAAAGTTTGTAATAATAAAATCATCAAAGGATAGTGAAAATGAGAGTAAAGCTGCTGCTGCAATTCCAGGTGCAACTAAAGGCAATGTAACTCTGCGAAAAGTTTGCCACTCATTGGCGTATAGATCCATTGCTGCCTGCTCAAGCCTTGGGTCAAGAGATGCAATACGAGCTTTAACTGTCACTACCACAAATGATATACAGAACATTACGTGAGCAATAATGGTTGGCAAAAGCCCCGGTGTAATACCTAAATTTAAAAACATAGTTAATAGTGATGCCCCAAGAACTATCTCTGGTGTTGCCATAGGTAAAAAGATAAGTAAGTTTGTGCTAGATCTGCCAGCAAATTTATACCGTCCCAAAGCAAATGCAATTAGCGTTCCTAATATTGTGGCCAAAATAGTTGAGATAATACCGATCTTTAGTGAGTTACCAAGTGCGGTACAAATCTCTGGCGCACCACATGGATTTTTCCAATTCTTTAGGGTAAATCCCTTCCATACTAAATTACTGCGACCCGAATCATTGAATGAGAATGCAAATGTATAAAAAACCGGAATAAAAAGATAAGTAAAACCTAGAAACGCATAAACTTTGATAAGATTTTTAGAAAACCAGCGAGTAAGTTTTTTCATACCAACTCCTCAGTCCCAGCTTTTCTGATGTACACAGTAACTAAAATCAAAATTGCAGCCATTAAAGTAAATGAGAGTGCCGCAGCAGTTGGATAATCAACAATCTTAAAGAATCGTGCATCAATAACATTTCCAAGCATCTTATTACTTGGACTTCCTAAAATTGCCGCATTAACGTAATCACCAGCAGCTGGGATGAAGGTTAATAATGTGCCAGCCACAACACCTGGCATTGAAAGTGGCAATGTAACCTTGCGAAATGTTGTGAAGCCATTTGCATACAAATCACCAGAAGCTTCAAGAGTTCTTGGATCAATTCGCTCAAGAGATGCGTAAAGTGGCAAGGTCATAAATGGTAAAAAGTTATATGCCAATCCAGTGACTACTGCAAATGATGTGGCGGTCAAAGTAGTTTGTGGAGAAATAATATGAAGTCCTCGTAAAACTTTAATTACCGGACCTTCCTCACCTAGGATCTGTTTCCACGCGACAGTTCTAAGTAAAAATGAGGTAAAAAATGGCGCCACAATCAATACAAGCAAAACATTTTTCCATTTTCCAGATTTAAAGGCGATTGCATAGGCCAGCGGGTAAGCGATTGCCAGTGCTAATAAGGTAGCGATCGTCGCATAAATAAATGAGCGACTAAATTGCTCTTTACTCTCCAAAAATGCATCAATATAATTTGTGAATCTAAAACTTTGTTTGTATTGACCAGTCTCACCACTTGATGTCTTGGTGGACATTTGACCAAGTGAGATAATTGGATAGATAAAAAATACTGTTAAATACAGTAAACCTGGTGCTAGTAACAAATAAGGAAGCGCTGACTTTTTATCTTTTAATCCAAATTTTTTAGCTGAGACTCCCCTAATTGCGGCCATGATTATTGTGATCCGGCTGCAGCGTTTTCATTACCATCTAACGCAAAGGTAAATATTGGCTCCCATGAAAGTGTTACCTTCTCGCCTTTGCGTAGCATCTCTTCATTGTCATCATTTTGCTCAAAAACCATGAGCTCTTTACCCCATGGCATTTCAACTAGATACTGTGTTGATACACCAATGTATGAAACATCTGAAATTTTGCCTCCGGTTAATACATTCCCAGAAGCACTTTTACCTTCAGGGGCTACTCTAAATTTTTCAGGTCTAATACCAACTAATACTGAAGTACCAGGTGCAGAACTTCTTGCTTTAGGAACTGAAACCTTTGTTCCAAATAAATCAACAACTAAATTGTTGCCATCATTTCCGCTAATTTGACCAGGAATTAGATTTGATTGACCTAAAAAGTTAGCTACAAAAGCTGTTTTTGGTGAATCATATAAATCCTCTGGTGAGCCCATCTGTTCAATTTTGCCCTTATTCATTACCGCAATTGTGTCGGCCATAGTCATAGCCTCTTCTTGATCATGAGTTACATGCACAAAGGTTATGCCGATCTCAGTTTGAATCCACTTTAATTCAATCTGCATCTGCCGTCTTAGCTTTAAATCTAGAGCTCCTAGTGGTTCATCAAGTAGTAAAAGTGCTGGGCGATTAACAATTGCTCTTGCAACAGCAATTCGCTGTTGTTGACCACCAGAAAGTTGATTTGGCTTACGGGTGGCAAGTTGTGGCAACTCAACTAAATTTAATACCTTATCTACCGCACTCTTTACCTCAGCATCACTTATTCCTCGCCGGCGCAAACCAAATGCAATATTTTCAAATATAGAAAGGTGTGGAAAAAGAGCGTAATTTTGAAATACTGTGTTTACCGGTCTCTTATAGGGTTTCATATCGGTAATATCTGTTTCACCAACAAAAATAGAACCTGCTGTTGGCTCCTCAAGACCGGCAACCATTCGAAGAGTTGTAGTTTTGCCACAACCAGATGGACCTAATAAAGCAAAGAAAGAACCTTTTGGTATTACAAGTGAGAGATCATCAACTGCGTTAAATTCACCATAGGATTTGGTGAGATTTTTTAAAATTAAATCTCCACGCGCAGAGGTTGAGGCATCAACTGCCATTAGGCATTACCAGCCGCCGTCTGGAATGCTGTTTGGAATTTGCTCTCCTCAGCTGCAGTTAAGGCACGGAAAATATTCAACTTCGCAGAGGTCTTAGCGGTTGGGAAAATAAACTCACTCTTTCCTAATTCTGGATCTATCTTCAGTAACTCCTCTTGAGCACCAGCAACTGGGCAAACATAATTAACATACGCAGCCACCTTTGCTGCCACCGCTGGGTCGTAGTAATAATTAATAAGTTTTTCAGCACCTGCTGCGTTAGCAGATGGGGCTGGAATCATGAAGTTATCAGATGAGATAGTTCCACCAGATTCTGGAATAGCAAAATCAAATTTGCCATCATTTTCAGTAGCTAATTGGAATGCATCCCCTGACCAACCAATAACGGCAATTGCATCCCCTGAAATCATATCTTCCTTGTAATCATTGCCCTTAACTTGACGAATAAAACCATCTTTAATCTTCTTTTGTAAGAAATCAATCGCATTCATAAATTGATCCTCAGTGAATTTCGTAATATCCACTCCTTGCGCCAACATGATAACTCCCATGGTGTCGCGCATCTCAGATAAAACTTCAACCTTACCCTTATTTGCCGGAGCAAATAATTGATCTAATGTTTTAATACCGCCAGGAATTTTCTCTTTATTCCAGGTAAAGCCGCCCATGATTGTTTGCCAAGGCAAAGTTTGCTCTCGCATTGGGTCAAATGAAGGAGAGGCTAGGGATGGAATAATATTTTTCTTATTTGGAATATTAGCTGCGGTGAATTTTTGTGTGTAATTAAGACGAACCCAGCGTGCTGCCATCCAGTCGGTTAACACAACTAAGTCATAGCCAATATCTTTACCAACACTTAATTGACTTTGAACCTTTCCATAAAATTCATCATTGTCATTGACATCTTCTTTATAAGTGACTTTTAATCCAGTTTCTTTTTCAAATGTGTCTAGTGTTGGATAAGTTTGATTCTCTGAGTCGTAATCTAAATAAAGTGTCCAGTTCGCCCAACGAATAGTGTTTGCATCTGCAGAGCCACCAGAACTACCACCACAAGCTGCCAATGTTGCCGCCGCACCTGCCGCACCAACTCCCGCCAACACATTACGCCGAGTTAGAGATTTACTTATTAACTTCTTAATCTCTGATGGAAGTGAATTATCGGCTGCTAATTTCTTATGTAGATTTATGTTGGAGCCTTGGTTGGTCATTGCATCACCTTCTCTTAAGAGCTCAATCGACGAGCGGCTTTGGCGAAAGCCTAGACCCAGATCAGCCTGCTGTCGCCAGTTTTATGTAAAGATATTGTAAATATTTAAAATTAATTCTTAGCTGACTTAGGCATTTAGATTGGTCATCACATGCTTGATGCGGGTGTACTCATCAAAGCCATAACCTGACAGATCCTTGCCACCACCTGAGTGCTTAAATCCACCATGTGGCATCTCAGCAACCATTGGGATGTGAGTATTTATCCACACACATCCAAAATCAAATGCCTTTGCCATTCTCATCGCACGTCCATGATCCTTAGTCCAGACGCTAGATGCCAAGCCATACTTAACGCCATTGGCATAACGAACAGCCTCTGCCTCATCGGTAAATTTCTGCACGGTAATTACTGGTGCAAATATCTCATTTTGAATCATCTCATCCTCTTGTTTTAAATCAGCGATTACAGTTGGATTCCAGAAGTAACCAGGACGAGCAATTGCACTTCCACCAGCGGTAATTCGTGCATGAGATGGCGTGCGATCAATAAATCCCTGCACTCTTGCTAACTGGTTTGCATTGTTAACCGGACCAACTAATACATCCTCATTTGGCATGCCTACTTTAATAACATTTTTTGCCTGCTCAGTTAATAGTGAGACGACATCATCGTAGGCACTTGCTTCAACTAATACTCGAGTTGCAGATGTGCAATCTTGACCGGCGTTAAAGTAACCAGCAATTGCAATCCATTCACATGCTGCTTGTAGATTTGCATCATCAAAGATCACCACCGGTGCTTTTCCACCCAGCTCTAAGTGAACCTTCTTTAAATCCTTTGCCGCACTAGATGCAACCTCCATACCGGCACGAACTGAGCCGGTAATTGAAACCATCTGAGGTATTTCATGTTCAACTAATGCCCGACCAGTATCACGATCTCCGATTACAACATTAATTACACCTTCTGGTAAAAACTCCTGCATTAACTCCGCCATCCAGAGAGTGGAAACTGGCGTGGTATCACTGGGCTTTAACACCACTGTATTTCCAGCTGCAATTGCTGGTGCCCACTTCCAGACCGCCATCATCATTGGATAATTCCAAGGTGTAACTTGAGCGCAAACGCCAATTGGTTCACGGCGAATAAAAGATGTATGCCCCTTAAAGTACTCAGCTGCTGCTTTACCCTCTAGATTTCTAGCAGCGCCAGCAAAAAATCTAATCTGATCAAGCATTGGGCCAATCTCTTCGGCCCTGGTAACTGCAATTGGCTTTCCGGTGTTCTCAGATTCGATACCAATTAACTCTTCACTTCTTGCCTCAATTGCATCTGCAATCTTATTAATTGCTTTTTGTCGCTCACCCGGGGTTGAATCCTTCCAACTCTCAAAGGCGCCCGCTGCAGATTTCATCGCCTTATCAATATCGGAGGCGTTTGAAACTGGTGCCTTTGCGAAAATTTCACCAGTTGCTGGATTAATTAAATCTTGTACTTTGTCTGAGGACGGGTTTACATACTTACCATTAACAAAGTTTTGCAGCGTTTTCAATTGGCACTCCCTGGTTGGTAATGAGTTTATATATTGTGAAGTCTAGTTATTAAAAGTACTCTTATCAATATCTAAGAGTTAGCTTAAAACCTCAGCAGCGGCTAACTGACCACAGGCACCATCGATCTCGCGCCCTCTTGTATCTCGAACAGTTACCGCAACCCCATACCCCTCTAAAATTTCAACAAAGACTCGCTCATCCTCAGGACGAGATGCTGTCCACTTTGAACCTGGTGTTGGATTTAGTGGAATTAAATTCACATGAGCATTTTTATTTTTAAGCAATCTACCAAGTAGGTCAGCACGCCAAGCTTGATCATTTATATCTCTAATTAAGGCATACTCAATTGAATAACGACGGCCAGTCTTTGCTTCATACTTATCAGCAGCCGCTAATACCTCTTTAACTTTCCACCTTGAGTTAACTGGAACTAAGCTGTCTCGGAGCTCATCATCTGGAGTGTGAAGTGAGATTGCAAGTGTTACTGGTAAATCTTCTTCAATTAATTTCTCAATTCCACTTACCAAACCAACAGTTGAAAGGGTTACCGACCTGGCACCTATTCCTAATCCATTTGGTTGAGGATTAGTTATATTTCTAATACTTTGCATAACCGATTTGTAATTCGCCATTGGCTCACCCATACCCATAAAGACCACATTTGATAACCTAGTTGGTCCACCGGGCATTTCACCCAAATCGCAAGCACGAGCTGCCATAACAACTTGAGCAGTGATCTCAGCAGCAGTTAAATTTCTTGTCAATCCTGCTTGGCCAGTTGCACAAAATGGGCATTGCATGCCACAGCCTGCTTGGGATGAGATGCAGACGGTAGTGCGATCGGTATAACGCATTAAAACTGATTCCACTAAAACCCCATCATGTAAACGCCAAAGATCTTTTCTAGTCTTACCACCATCGCAGGTAATTGAACGAACAAGCGTTAATAATTTTGGCAAAAATGCCTCACCCAAAGATTGGCGCGCCTCCTTTGGAATATCTGTAAAACTTTCAACATCATCATCGTGATGAGTAAAAAAATGCACCGCTAATTGATTAGCTCTAAATGCTGGTAAACCTAGCTCCTCAGCTCGCGCCTTTCGCTCTGCCACAGTTAAATCAGCTAAATGTATTGGTGCTTTCTTTTTAACCGCAGGGGCATCAAATATTAAATCTGCCATTTATAAGTACCGGGCAATAAGCTCTAAGGCAAACCAAACCGCAGGAGCGGTAAAGAGTGCAGAATCTAGCCGGTCCATAATCCCGCCATGACCTGGTAATAAATTAGACATATCTTTAATTGCAAGATCTCGCTTAATAGCAGATTCAATTAAATCACCACAGGTGGCAGTAACCACTGTCATCAATCCAATACCGGCACCAACTACCCACGCAGTTTCAAAAAGTGAGTGAAAAATAAAGGCACCACCGACTACTGCAGCAATCGCACCACCAATTAATCCCTCCCAGCTTTTCTTAGGACTAATACTTGGGGCAAGTTTATGTCTTCCAATTAAAACTCCAGCGATATAGGCAAAGGTGTCATTACAAGCGATAAGTACGACCAAAGTGAATATCCGTTTGGAACCTTCGACATGATTTGCTAGTAATAAAATAAAGCCACCTAAGAAGGCTAAATAAAAAGTAATAAAAACCGCTGAGGTTGACCTTTTTATAAAATCACGTTGTGAAATTATTAAAAGCATAAACATCATTATTGGAAAGGTCAGGCCGGTAGCAACAGCTAAGCCCTGAGTATTTCCACTCCAAGTGGCAACAAGTAAGACAGTTGCGGCGATCATTAATACATAATCAGGTAGTTCAATCCCACCAGTTCGATACGCCTGGGCTAACTCCCGCACGCCCAACATTACTACTAACCAAATTAAGGCAAAGAACAAGAGCGGTGCGGTGTTAATTGAACCAAATATTAATACTAATAAAAGTAGTGAAACTAAAATGGATGGAAGTAATTTGCGACCTGCTCGTTTATTAATCGCATCATTTATCGCATGCAGGTCAGCCATCATTAAACCTCTAGTAACTCAGTTTCTTTGTGCTTGAGTAACTCATCAATCTTTGCTGTATGTTCGCCAGTAATTTTTTCTAACTCTTTTTCAGCTCTGGCTAAATCATCTTTACCAACCTTGCCATCTTTTTCTAACTTCTCCATCGCCTCTTTGGCAGCTCGCCTTATTGCACGGATGGCCACCTTTGAATCTTCAGCCTTACCTTTTGCTACCTTTATAAACTCTTTACGCCGCTCTTCAGTTAATTGCGGGAAATTAACTCTAATTACTGTGCCATCAGAGCCTGGGTTAACACCAAGATCTGAATCTCTAATCGCTTTTTCAATCGCTGCCATCGCACCTTTGTCATAAGGAGTAACAAGTGCCAGCCGTGCCTCCGGTACCTGAACCGTGGCAAGTTGAGAAAGAGGTGTGCCCGTTCCGTAGTAATCCACCATTAATTTAGCAAACATTGATGGGTGAGCCCTACCTGTTCTAATTGCACCAAAATCCTCTTTAGCAACATCAATTGCCTTATTCATCTTCACATTGCACTCAGCTAATGATGCATTTAAATCTGACATTTACTCACTCCTTTTATTAATATAACTCTACTGGTGATTTAACCTACTCGGCTAAATCTTATGAAACCAGCGTGCCAATACTCTCGCCCGATACCGCCCGCTTAATATTGCCCTTATTTTTTAGATCAAAGATAACAATTGGCAGTTGATTCTCACGGCACAAAGCAAATGCCGCAGCATCTGCCACCGCTAGTGATTTGCTTAATACCTCATCATAGGAAACTGATTCATACTTGGTTGCAGATTTATCTTTTCTAGGATCTGCGCTATAGACCCCATCAACACCACTTTTTGCCAGTAGTAATGCTTCAACACCGATCTCAAGTGCGCGTTGGGCGGCAACTGTGTCGGTGGTAAAAAATGGCATACCAGCACCGGCACCAAAAATTACAACTCTGCCCTTTTCTAAATGCCTTATTGCTCTACGTGGAACATAAGGCTCAGCAACCTGACCCATGGTGATCGCAGTCTGTACTCGAGTTTCAATTCCCTCTTTTTCTAAAAAATCTTGCAATGCTAAACAGTTCATTACCGTTCCAAGCATTCCCATGTAATCAGCTCTGGCTCGGTCCATGCCTCGTTGTTGTAATTCTGCGCCTCTAAAGTAATTTCCACCACCTACGACGATTGCAATTTCAGTCCCGCCTCTAACTACCTCTGCGATTTGATTTGCAACATCATGGACTACATCAGGATCTACACCGATGCCTTTTTCGCCACCAAATACCTCACCCGATAATTTAAGGAGCACTCTCTTATAACCCTTACGTGGCATGAGCGCTCCCTTAATTAATTTATATCGGTAGTTTACTGACCTACGCGGAATCTATTAAAGGCAGACACGGCGGTCTTGGCCTCATCAAGAATTTGTTGAACTGTTTTCTTAGCATCCTTAGCAAACGCTTGTTCAAGAAGTGATACCTCTTTAACAAAGCCAGTTACTCGGCCCTCAACAATCTTTGCAATTGAACCTTCAGGCTTGCCCTCACTACGTGCTGCCTCTTCGGCAAGTCGTCGCTCTTTAGCAATCTCATCAGCTGGTACTTGATCGCGGCTAACAAATTGTGGCGCAAATGCGGCAATGTGTTGAGCAATATCTTTACCAACAATTTCTGCTGCATTCTTTAGTTGAACTAGCACGCCAACCTGAGGTGGTAGATCAGGAGATGTTTTGTGTAGGTAAAGTGAGACAGGTGAACCTGTTAAGACGCTAATGCGCTTAATCTCAATCTTCTCACCCAACATCGCATTTCCTTCATCAACTACCTCTTGCACAGTTTTACCGGTAGCAAGCTTTGAGGATAGAAACTTATCTAACTCACCAATCTTTGAAGATGCCAAGTGATTAAGTAACTCATCAGCTAAGGCTTGAAACTTCTCACCCTTTGCCACGAAATCAGTTTCGCAATTTAGCTCAAGCATTACGCCAAGATCACCCTCTGCCTTTGCAGTAACTAATCCATTTGAGGTCGCTCTGCCTTCGCGCTTGGTAACACCCTTTTGGCCTTTAACACGAATAATCTCTACCGCTTTTTCGTAATCACCATTTGCTTCGTCCAATGCCTTTTTGCAATCAAGCATTCCGGCAGCGGTCTGCTCCCGAAGTTTTTTAACATCCTCTGCTGTGTATGCCAATTAAGCACCCGCAGTTTCAGTTGGTTCTTTAATCAAATCTTTTTCCCAATCAGCAAGTGGCTGCTCTGCAGTTTTCTCAGCAGCAGCTAGCGCCTCAGCAGCTGCCTTATCGGCAACCTTTGCTGCATTTGCTGAACGAATCTGAAGTCCGGCTGCAATTGCATCTGTCATTACACGAGTAAGGAGTGCAATAGAGCGAATCGCATCATCATTCCCAGGAATCTTAAAATCAACCTCATCTGGATCACAGTTGGTATCTAAGATTGCAATAACTGGAATACCAAGCTTTTTAGCCTCAGCAACAGCTAGGTGCTCCTTCTTAGTATCAATAACCCAGATGGCTGCAGGCAGCTTGGTCATGTTACGAATTCCATCAAGGTTTTTGTTTAACTTCTCGCGCTCACGGCGTAGAACAAGTAACTCTTTCTTTGTTAAAAGTTGATCATTAGCGGTCTCAAGTGCTTCAAGCTCTTTTAGTCTAAGGACACGCTTATAAACAGTTGGGAAGTTGGTAAGCATTCCGCCTAACCACCTCTCTGTTACATAAGGCATGCCAACTCTGGCCGATTGCTGCTTGATTGGCTCATGTGCTTGTTTTTTGGTGCCAACGAAAAGTACATGGCCACCCTTTGCTACCGCATCTTTAATAAACTCATAAGCGCTATCAATTAGGGCTAATGATTGTTGAATATCGATGATATAGATACCGTTGCGCTCAGTGAATATATAGCGCTTCATCTTTGGATTCCATCGACGAGTCTGATGTCCAAAGTGAACACCACTGTCGAGAAGTTCTCGCATTGTTACAACTGCCATGACGGCACACTCCTTTTCGCTCAATTATTACTAATTACTTTTAGTAGTAAAGAGCACTCGGTTTGTGATCTAGCAATTTGCTAGATCCCTAGCATCTAGAACCGAGTAGTTATTGCTAACTACACCGAACAGGTCCGTAAGTTATTAATTAGTAATTAATTAATCACTTTAAGATGCGTGAAGTCACAGAATTTTCACTCCGTGCTAAGGCAAATCCTACCTGAACTTTTACACCCAATTTTCCACACCAGCGCCCATCCTCATACGAGAAATCCCGTCTTTAATCCAAGATTTACCAGTGCGATACACCTACCTCATACCCACCCTGGCAGTTGGGGTAGTTATTGGAATTGCTATTGGAAATTATGAAAATATAAATTGTGAGCAAAGTAGCAGTCCTTACTGCGCACCACTTGATGCTTCAAATTTGCGCAGAAGCTTTTAACTCATCCTTAAGTAAGGTAGATAAGTAAGGTTTGATTTGCCACTGCGTTAGCAACTGCTCATACCGCAGTTTTTCAATAGAATTAGTTTGCGCATCTGTTTTTACCGCCCTAATTAAAATATTACGGGCAGTGTGCTCACCGCCAATAAACTCAACAATATCTACCCGGTAGCCTAGTAATTTTAAAACTTGAGCCCGAAGTGAATCGGTGATTAGATCAACTAATCGCTCCTTAACCAGGCCGTACTTAGTTAACAATCCCCAAGGCTCAGGTGCTTCTTTAATCTGAGTTTGTAGCTCATGCATGCAGCACGGTGCTGCCATGATTACCTTGGCATTATTTTTAACTGCCCAATAAAGGGCGTCATCGGTTGCGGTATCGCAGGCGTGAAGTGCGATAGCAATATCAACTGCTTGATTTGGAGTATCGGCAATTTTTGCTGCAATAAACTTAGCCTCAACCCTTAACTTGCCAGCAATCTTCTCATTATGTTCTTTAGAGTCAGCTCGTTCATCAACTCCTAGGATTGAAACTTTTTGGTACTTATCCTTTAAGAACTCCTGAACTGCAAAGGTTAAATAAGCGTGGCCACAACCTAAATCAACTACCGATATCTGATCTTGATTTGTTAAATCTGTTGCCAAAGTTTGGCTAATTAACCTCAAAAACTCATCGACCTGCTTATATTTATCCATCTTGCTGGGCTTAATCCGTCCTAAAAGATCACTCATCTCTAACGCTTTAAATACCTGATTACTCTCTGGCAACATTCGCTGTTTTTGTCGGTCATGGGATAGATCTCGATCTAATTTAACCTTTGAAATCGAAACTAATGCCTCCTCCTTCTTAGATATCCGCACCTGATATGACTCACTTTGGGTATCAACTTGCAGATTGGCATACCCGCTACTTAGAAGACCAATAAAATTAAAATCTGCTGCCACATTCTTAGTTATATCTTGTTTGCCATTATTTGAAACGATCTGCCACTTAATCTCATCTTTAATCAATACCGGTTTAATATCAACTCGCTCATACTCACTGTGCATATTTCGTCGCCGGCCAGAAAGTACTGCTCTAACAAATTGCTCAGATTTAATCCGTTGATCTAACTGCGTCAATGCAATATCTAATTCAATCTTCATTTACTAATTACGCCCTTGGATGTGCTTGTTTGTAAGCAGATTGCAAACGCTCAGGAGAGACATGGGTATAGATCTGAGTAGTAGCTAAAGATGCATGTCCTAATATCTCCTGCACCGTTCTAAGATCTGCACCACCTTCTAGTAAATGAGTTGCCGCACTATGCCTAAGTCCATGTGG
>JBEGQD010000029.1:0-6483 GCA_041181125.1 Actinomycetota bacterium
AATGAAACAAGGTAGAGCTCGTAGAGATCGTCCAAAAGGAGCTAAAACTTTTTCACGTGGCGGTGGCAAAAAAGTTGAGCGATCTGCAACCGCTCGTCCTGGGAAAAAAGATGATCGCCGAAGTGAAAAACGTGATGATCGTCGTCCAGAAAAACGCACTGACCGACGACCTGATAAGCGTGATGATCGAAAAGGTTTTAAAAAACCGGTAAGAGTTAATGATCGTGAATTAAAACGTGAAGATAGAAGAGGCGATCGACCTGAAAAAAGATTTGACCGACGTCAATCTGCTCAGGATGCAGTTGCTGGTAAGAACTCTGTTGTGGAAGCGCTGCGCGCTAAAGTTCCTGCCAAAGAATTAGTAGTTGCTATCAAGGTTGAGATCGATGAAAAAATTTCTGAGGCGATCAGACTTGCAAAAAATGCCGATCTTCCAATTAAAGAGCTGCCACGTAGAGCGCTAGATGATCTAACTGGTAGTTCAAATCATCAAGGTGTGGCTCTTGTAATTAAGCCATTTAATTACACAGAGTTTGAAAAATTAATTACAAATGCAAAAAAACCAATGATGTTAATCGGTTTAGATGGAATTACCGACCCCCATAATCTAGGTGCGGTTGTAAGGTCTGCAGCAGCTTTTGGCGCAGATGGTGTGGTAATTCCAGAACGGCGAAATGCAGCGATGACCGGCTCTGCTTGGAAAGCATCAGCGGGTGCTGCTGCTCGAATGCCAATCTCACAGGTGACAAATTTAGTTAGATCAATTGAGGATGCTAAAAAAGCTGGCTGCTTTGTTGTTGGTTTAGATGCGCAAGGTGATGCCACATTAGCAAAGATGAATCTAGAGAGTGAGTCAATATTTATCATTGTTGGCAGTGAAGGTAAAGGATTATCAAGATTGGTTAGAGAAAAGTGTGATTTAGTAGTTTCTATTCCAATGCAATCCTCGGTAGAATCTTTAAATGCCAGCGTGGCAACAGCAATTGTTATGTATCAGGTTGCGGCTGAAAGAAGAAAGTAAATGCAGTACACCCGTTTTATAGCACTAGGTGATTCAATGACTGAGGGAATGACCGATGAGCTAGTCGATGGAAAGTATCGCGGTTGGGCAGATAGAGTCGCGGATGTTTTAGCCAAAAATAACCCAGGTTTTACCTATATGAATTTAGCGATCAGAGGAAAATTACTTAAGCAGGTAGTTGAAGATCAAATTCCGGTTGCGCTTAAATATATTCAAGGTAGAAATACTTTAGTTTCGTTTCACGCCGGTGCTAATGATGTGCTTCGTCCTAATTACAAACCAGAGGTATCACTTCCAGAGTATGAAAAAGGCATCAAACAATTAACCGATGCTGGTGCAACAGTGATTATTTTTACAGTTGTGGATAAGGTTGATGGTAAAGGTAGAACTGCTGCCTTATGGCATGAGCGATTTAGCAACTTTAATGAAAATGTAAGAATGGTTGCTGCTAAGTATCCAACTATTTTATTTGAAGCTAAAAAAGCTGAATTTCTAAATGATCGAAGATTTTTAGCTTTTGATAGATTGCATATGAATCCAGAGGGTCATCGCAGATTAGCTAATGCTGTGCTTGAAGGATTGGGATATGAGTTTGATGCCAAATGGCGAGTTCCATTACCGCCAGCGAAGAAAAAGAATAGATGGATTAAGTTAATTACCAACTTGGCGTGGATCACAATTTTTTTACTCCCATGGATCTGGCGCCGAATTAGGGGAAAATCCTCTGGCGATGGCAGGAACGCTAAGTATTCGCAACCGATTGATTGGCCTGCACGCTGAATTAGCCTTCCGATTACCAGTTGTTAACCTTTATCAAGCAAACTATCTTTGTGAGTTCACATTTAATATCAACTAATCCACGAGAGCGCCTGATTGATCGCGAGATCAGTTGGCTTGCTTTTAACGAACGTGTATTAGAGCTAGCCGAAGATGAAAGTAATCCCCTTCTTGAACGGTGCCGCTTCTTAGCAATTTTTTCATCCAATTTAGATGACTTTTTTATGATCAGGGTTGCCTCTTTAAAACGAAAGCTAGAAGCCGGTGTTATGAAAAAAAACACGGCGGGATACTCCCCAATTGAATTAATGGCAGAGATCTCTAAGAAGACTCAGGAACTAATTGCTAGACAAACAAAGTGTTTTCATGATGATCTATCTCCTAAGTTAAAACAGAATGGCATTGAGATAACCGATTGGGACAATCTGAGTGAGGATGAAAAAAACTATATAAATAATATTTTTACTAAAAGAATTTTTCCAGTACTCACACCACTTGCCGTTGACCCATCCCATCCATTCCCGTATATATCGGGTCTCTCACTTAACTTAGCCGTTTTAGTCAGGCAGCAAGATACCAAGGAAGAGTTGTTTGCAAGAGTAAAAGTTCCCGCCTCTTTACCTAGATTCATTGAGACGGCAGAATTTGCTAGCACTAGGTTTATTCCACTTGAAAAAGTAATTATTGCCAATTTACATCAACTATTTCCAGGGATGGAAATTGAGGATTACTACACATTTAGAATTACTCGTAACGCTGACTTGGAGCTTGAAGAAGAAGAGTCAGAGAACTTACTTGAGTCCATGGAGCAAGAGTTATTACGGCGCAAGTTTGGTCCACCAGTACGTCTTGAGGTAGCAAGTGATATCGATTCTGATTTACTCAAGCGACTTAAGATTGAGTTATCTATTAGAGAAGAGGATATTTCTAGGTATAAAGAACCACTAGATTTAACCGGCTTAAATCGGATAGCAGATTTAGATCGACCAGAGCTGAAATTTGTTCCATTTAGAAATCATGTTGCCCAAGAGTTTAGAGAAATTGATCTAGATTCAAATGATGAGTTTTTTGCAGCGATCAGGCGGCATGAGATTTTACTTCACCATCCATATGATTCATTTAACTCCTCGGTTGTAAGGTTTTTAGAGGCAGCAGCAACTGATCCACATGTTCTGGCAATTAAGCAAACTTTATATAGAACCTCTGGTGACTCACCCATTGTTAACGCGTTAATTGAGGCCGCTGAGGCTGGTAAACAAGTACTTGCAGTGATTGAGATTAGAGCGCGCTTTGATGAGCAGGCAAATGTTAGATGGGCAAGAAAATTAGAGGATGTTGGTGTTCATGTTGTATATGGCTTAGTTGGCTTTAAAACACACGCTAAATTATCTTTAATTGTCCGTGAAGAGGGCAGCGTAGTTCGCAGGTATTCACATGTTGGCACTGGTAACTACAACCCTAAGACAGCTAGAGCTTATGAAGATTTGGGAATTCTAAGCGCAGATGATCTGCTCGGTGAGGATTTAAATAAGTTATTTAATCAACTATCAGGATTTGCTCCGCAGTACTCCTATAACCGACTTTTAGTTGCACCCCGCACGATTAGACCTGGACTCCTAGAAAAAATTAATCGCGAGATAGAAAACAAAAAATTAGGTAAGCACGCTTTTATTCGCCTAAAGCTAAACTCTCTTTTAGATGAAGAGTTTGTAGAAGCGTTATATCTTGCATCTATGGCTGGCGTAGAAATCGATTTAGTAGTTCGGGGAATATGTGCATTACTTCCTGGAATTCCAGGGGTTTCTGAAAACATTAGAGTGCGATCTGTACTTGGTAGATTTCTTGAACACTCTAGAATTTTTCACTTTGCAAACGGTGGTGATGATGAGATTTACATAGGAAGTGCTGATTTGATGGATCGAAATCTCAACCGGCGAGTTGAATCACTTGTTCAGATCACTCGAGCGGAGCATAAAAAATCTTTGATTAAAATCTTTGATTCATATGTTGCATCTACGACAGCAGGATGGCACTTACTTCAGAATGGTAAATGGCTTAAAGTAGATAAAGCACCTGACGGATCACGTTTAGGAGATTTACAAGCAACAGTAATTAATTCGTATGGAGTTCACACATGATTTTAGCCGCTGGTGGTGTGGTGTGGCGAAAGAGCAAAGATAAGAAAATAGAGATAGCAATAATTCATCGACCAAAATATAATGATTGGAGTTTTCCAAAAGGAAAGGTAGAACTTGGAGAATCTCCTATTTCTTGCGCTCATCGCGAAATATTGGAAGAAACAAATATCAAAACGCAATTGGGAGTTTATCTAGGTCAGGTTGAGTATAAAACTGTAGATGGACAAAAACAGGTCTCCTACTGGTCAGCAAAGGTATTAGACGAAGCGCCTTTCCAACCAAACTCAGAAGTAGATAAAATTCAATGGGTGTCTTCAAATAAAATAAAAGACTTATTAACACTTAAGTCAGACAAAAACATATTTGAGCAATTTCTTAAAATAGAGTGCGATACAAAACCATTCATTTTACTACGCCATGCCAAAGCGATTACTCGCGAAGAATGGCAAGGAGAAGATGATGATCGTCCACTGGACGCCGTTGGTCAGAATCAAGCTAGAAGATTGTTGGCCATTTATCAGGTTTTCAATTTAGAAGAAATTCATACCTCAGATGCAGTTAGGTGTTATGACACAGTTGATCAAATTGCTCGAGGATTGAAAATTAAGCTTGAGGTAAGTGGAAAGCTAAGCGAGAGTGGGTTTAAAAAAGATCGAGAGAAGGCTTTTGAGTACGCAAAAGAGTTAATTAAAGAGGATTTAAACATCCTTCTTTGCAGTCACAATCCAATACTGCCAAAGATGCTAAATAAGTTAACTAAAAAATCCGAAGTCGATGCTGATGAAGGAAAGCTACTTCCGGCTGATGCATGGGTTATTCATCGAGTTGGTAAAGAAATTATTCAAATAGATCGGATAGATGCACCTACTTTTTAGGCTTCCATCCAATCCATCCACTTAAGTACGACTCCCTCTCGAAGCGCCCAAGGGCAAATTTCAAACTCTTCAATATCAAGATTTCTCATAACACTTTCTGCCACAAAAGCTCCGGCCACAATTTGCGATGCTCTATTTTCAGATACTCCTGGTAATTTTGCCCGCGAATTCTCATCCATTTCCGATAACTTTGCAGAAATTTTTCTGATTGCATCTGCAGTTATATTTTTCCCAGTGCCGTCAAACCAATCTCCAGCTAACCGAGCTAAAGTTCTAAGTGTCTTACTTGTTGCAATAGCCCGATCGGTTTCTTGATGTTTTACAAGTGATGGAAGTATTTGTTCTAACTTATCTTCAATATGATTACGAAGAGTTCTAATGCTTTTATCTGTGTAAGGATCACCTTTTAAGAAGAGTTTAGTAAGTCTGGCAGCTCCTAATGGAAGTGAAGTGGCTATCTCAGGTGTCTCATCAACACCTACTGCCATTTCTAGCGAGCCACCGCCAATATCGATTACAAGTAAACGACCACTTGACCAACCAAACCAGCGCCGCGCTGCTAGGAAAGTTAGCTTTGCCTCTTCATCACCGGAGAGTACCTGTAAGTCAATGTGAAAATCTTTATTAATTGATTTAATTATTTCCTCACTATTATTTGCTTCACGAAGTGCTGAGGTTGCAAATGGGAGCAACTCTTGTGTTTGCACTGATGCGGATTGCTCAATCGCTCTTTTAATACAACTTCTTAAATTAACAATTCCTTCTTCTGATACGAGATTATCTTCAGAGATGTATTGAGTAAGCCTAAGCTCTTCTTTGTAACTAAATGTGGGATTAGGGCGAGCTCCTGGGGATGTATCAACTACTTGCAAGTGCACAGTATTTGACCCAACATCTAATACACCAAGGCGCATGTGGGCAACTTACTAGATTTACTCACAAAATCCTTGCGTGCATTGCGGTGGTTTATTCATGGCATAATTACGCACCTCAACCCGCCTCTCTAGCTCAGTGGTAGAGCAGCCGCCTTGTAAGCGGCAGGTCGTCAGTTCAATCCTGACGGGGGGCTCCAAAGTTCACTACTTATTTTTTACTAATAATCAAAGTAGAGTTTAATTATGAAATCCAAAGATTTTGATGTGGTCATAATTGGATCTGGATTTGGTGGCTCAGTTGCAGCCCTTCGACTAACTGAAAAAGGTTACAAGGTTGCAGTTTTAGAAGCGGGCAGAAGATTTAGCGATAAGGATTTCCCAAAAACATCTTGGCGGCTGAGTAGATTCTTATTTATGCCTCGTCTTGGACTTCGCGGTATTCAGCGAATTCATGTACTGCCAGATGTTTTGGTGTTAGCAGGGGCTGGTGTTGGCGGCGGCTCACTTGTTTATGCAAATACTTTATATAAACCACCAGCCTCATACTTTGAAGATAAGCAGTGGAAAGATATAACTGATTGGGATAGTGAGTTATCTCCTTGGTATGACCAAGCTTCTAGAATGTTAGGTGTTGCGCAAAATCCATACTTCTCACCCTCTGATAAAGCTATGAAAGAGGTTGCAGAGCAAATGGGAGTGGGCCACACATTTAAATTAGCTCCACTTGGTGTTTATTTTGGTGATGGCAATGGGATCAAAGCTAAGGATCCATTTTTTGGTGGCGTCGGACCTGACCG
>JBEGQD010000030.1:0-45259 GCA_041181125.1 Actinomycetota bacterium
TTTCCTCAGTAGCGATGGTTTCAAAAGCCATAGGGGGCGTAGCGCCAATTGGGTGGATCAACGCTCCTTCTATAACTTTGATCGATGAAGCACTAAATGATTACGATGTTATCTGGGCGGCAGCCGGGCACCCACATGCGGTGTATCCAACAAGCTACGCAGAATTATTAGCCTGCACGCAAGCAACGCCGATGATTGTCGGAGAGTAGTCATGATTACTCTTGGAATGATCACGATTGTTGTCGATGACTACGACTTGGCAATTTCGCATTATGTAAACGATCTCGACTTCATTCTGGTTGAAGATTCAGCGCTAAGCCCAGAGAAGCGCTGGGTTGTAGTTGCACCTAGTTTGCAGGGAGCCAAGATTTTGCTGGCAAAAGCAGCTACCGATCAACAAAAGGCAGCCATTGGCAACTCAACTGGTGGTCGAGTGGGATTCTTTCTTTATGCGACAAAATTTACCGAAACTTACGAATTATATAAATCTCGAGGTATCGAATTCATCGATCAGCCTCGCAAAGAGGCATATGGCCAAGTAGTTGTATTCAAAGACAAGTACGGCAACAAATGGGATTTAATTGAACAGAAATAGTACGCGAGTTAGAGCATTCTCTTTGGTTTCAGAACCCGCAGGCGGCGTCGCTCCTATTGGATGGATAAACCAGCCAGCAATCACTTTGATTGACGAATCTCTAAATGATTACCAAGTAGTGTGGGCTGCTGCTGGCCATCCACATGCAGTATTTCCAACTACATATAATGAGTTACTTACTTCAGCTAATGCTAGATCCATGAAAGTAGGAGAGTGAATGGGCCTTAACAAATCAAAAGTTTTTGAATGGTTAGGGGTAGTGACGGCAATAATTTATTCGTTACTGGTGGCGGCTAATATTGGAGCTGAATTTATTGGGTTTACTCTTTTGCTCGCTTCGTCTGCATTTATAGGAGTTTGGGCTTACCTAGGTAAACACAAAGGGATTCTTTTCCTACAATTTTTCTATGCAACAGCTGGAATTATTGGCATGATCCGTTGGTTTTAGTGCGAAGCATGAAGGGCTCTGACTTTCTAGAATTCGACCAATAGTGCCAAGAACTTAATTGTTAGTGTAATTTTGTAAATTCGCACTATCAAAATTTATTTTTTGGAATTGCTCTTCATTGACTATTGTGTTTAGCTAAAGAGAGCAATTCCTAAAAGATTAAAAAGTGGTAACTGGGCAGGTAAGAGTTCTAGTAATACCAGATACAGATTGCACCTTTGCTAAAACTGTGCGACCTAGATCTTCCATACTTGCAGATTCTGCGCGCATAATTACATCATATGGACCGGTAACACCTTCAGCGATAGTTACACCAGCTATAGCAGAGACAGCTTTTGCTACGCTAGACGCCTTACCCACTTCAGTTTGAATAAGAATATAAGCCTGAACAGACATTTCTTACCTTTCAATTTAATGCTTTAGGTTCAGCAATGAACCAAAGCGTAATTAAAGGGTAGCCTATAGCGAGTTAATTGGGGAGTGGCATTGATTGAATCTGAGGCAGGGCTCATCGCACGCTTGCGCGATCTATTTCACACCTCATTTCAAAGCCAAGTTGAGGTAGGAATTGGCGATGATGCGGCGGTAGTCCAGCCGTCAAGTAATAAGTTAGTTGCAACGGTAGATATGGCTGTAGAAGATATTCACTTTAACCGTAACTGGTCCCAACCATTTCAAATTGGTGCAAAGCTTACAACCGCCAATCTTGCAGATATTTTTGCAATGGGAGCGGTGCCTAAATATTTGTTGGTTGCAGCCGCTATCTCTGAGATAAATAATGCAGAGATCGTGCTCGAACTAGCGAAGGGAATTCGCTCCGTTGCAGATAGATTTGAAGTCAGCGTGATTGGTGGGGACTTAAGTAAATCTGAAAAAATGATGCTAAGCATTACTGCGCTTGGCGAAATTTCTGGAAATCCGATTACAAGAAGTGGTGCAAAGGTGGGAGATCTCATCTATCTCTCATCACTTACCGGTTTATCAGCTGCTGGTCTTGCAATATTAAGTCGAGGATTAGATCGGCCAAGATATGTAGTTGATGCTCACTTAAATCCCAAATTAGTAGCACCTGATAAATTAATTAAATATGCAACCTCCATGTGTGACATAAGTGATGGACTAACAACTGACGCACTTCATATTGCTAGTGCTTCCTCGGTGAATTTAAATTTGAGTAAAGAGCTTATTGCGAAATCGCCTGAGTTTAAGGAACTTTCCGAACTTGCGACTGAATTAAATGAAGATGTATTTGATTGGATCTTATCTGGTGGTGAGGATCATTTCTTTCTTGCAACAGTTAATAAAACAAACGCTAATAGCGATTTAGGAATAGAGATAGGTAGAGTTGAGCCGGGTGATGGGAAATTACTACTCGATGGAGTAGAGCTCAAAAACTCAGGCTACCAACACTTTTAACTAGCGAACTGCTTTGCCTGCTTTAAGACATGATGCACAAACATTCTTGCGCTTGCTCTGTCCATTAACAAATGTACGAATTTTTTGAATATTCGGGTTCCAACGACGACGAGTAGCACGCTTTGAGTGGGAGACATTATTGCCAAAGCTTGGAGCTTTGCCACATAGATCGCATACTGATGACACTTTATTTGCTCCCTTATTTCGCCGAATGAACTAATTAGAGGCGAAAGATTACCTCGCAAGGGCATTAAATGGCTAATCCGGTGGGTAATTACGCGAGATAAAGCAGGTGGCATTGGATACTTCCACTATGGCCAGCCTTGAGAGCAGATTGCAAAACATAGTAGGCGATCGCACTGCTTCTGTTTTGGAGAAATCTTTTGGCATGAGCACAGTCAATGAATTACTACGCCACTATCCAAGAAGGTATGTAGTTCGAGGTGAATTAACCGATATTTCGACATTAATTGCCGATGATGATGTGACAATTTTGGCTGAGATTGAGGCGGTTAAATTACGACGAGCTAATGGAAAGAACTTATTAGAGGTTATTGTCACAGATGGCAGTGCGAATTTATCTCTAACATTTTTTAATCAAGCGTGGCGTGAGAAAGAGCTTAAGACTGGGCGAGTAGGAATGTTTGCTGGAAAGGTCGGCATGTTTAAAGGCAAACGACAATTATCTCACCCAGATTATCAGTTAATTCCAGATGGCGATGATGTCGATGCCGCTGTGGCAGAGTTTGCTGGTAAATATTTGCCTGTGTATCCCGCTACAGCAAAGTTGCCTTCATGGAAGGTTATGCAGTGTGTGAAATTAGCACTGGATTCACTTGATGTAATGCCTGATTACCTACCAACAGATATTGCAACTGAGTTTGACTTCCCAAATTTAAAAAAAGCCTTTTCAGACATTCACCTACCACCAGATTTAGAGTCAGCAGAGAAAGCAAGAGCCAGGCTTACATTTGATGAGGCACTGTTATTACAACTCTTACTTGGGCAGAGACGAAATGAAATAGTAAAGTTGAACACGAAATCTCGTACACCAAATACACCTGTTTTGGTTGCAGCTTTTGAGCAGCGCTTACCATTTAAATATACGGCCGGTCAGATGGAAGTAAATACTCAAATTGAAAAAGATTTATCAAATAAGTATCCAATGCACCGGCTGCTACAAGGTGAGGTCGGATCTGGTAAAACTGTAGTCGCACTCAGAGCGATGCTCTCAGTAGTTGATTCTTCTGGTCAGGCTGCACTACTTGCACCGACCGAAGTTCTTGCACAGCAGCATTTTCGTACTATAAATAAGTTACTTGGCGATTTAGCACAAGCAGGGACTTTGCAAGCAACTTCAATAGGAACACAAGTTGAGCTGTTAACTGGTTCAATGACTAGTGCTCAGAAAAAAGAAATCCACGTAAAGCTAGCTAGTGGCCAAACTGGAATCGTAGTTGGTACGCATGCTCTAATTTCAGACGGCGTCGAGTTTGCAGATCTTGGCCTTGTAGTAGTAGATGAACAGCACAGATTTGGTGTGGAGCAAAGGGATGCACTTCGCATGAAGGCTAAGCAGCCACCTCACCTACTTGTCATGACGGCAACACCAATTCCTAGAACTGTTGCTATGACAGTCTTTGGTGATTTAGATATCTCAACACTTAGGGAATTACCTAGTGGCCGAGTTGCAATAACCACACACATAATTCCAGTACTTGATAAACCTCATTTCTTAAATCGTGCTTGGGAACGAGTCAAGGAGGAGGTAGCTAAGGGTCATCAGGTTTATATAGTTGCTCCCCGAATCGTTAATCCAAATAAAAAACTAAACGAGCGCGAGATAGCTGCTGCTCAATTATTGGGAGAAGAGCTTTTAGATAATGAGCAGATGAGTGCCGTTGAAGAGTTGGCGCCAGAGTTAGCCAAAGGCGCCCTAGCCGGATTAAAAATTGCAACATTACATGGACGTCAGTCGAGTGAGGTGAAAGATCAAACCATGAGCGCATTTGCAAGTGGCCAAATAGATGTCCTAGTCGCAACAACTGTTATTGAAGTTGGAGTAGATGTTCCAAATGCATCAATGATGGTCATTATGGATGCTGACAGATTCGGTATATCTCAACTTCACCAATTACGTGGACGAGTTGGCAGAGGTAGTGTGCCGGGCTTATGTTTACTGGTTACAAATTCGCAAGAGAATTCGCAAAGTATGCAGCGACTTAACGCACTTGCTGCTACCTTAGACGGATTTGAGCTGGCTAGATTAGATCTTGAGCAACGTAAAGAGGGCGATGTTCTTGGTAGATCGCAATCAGGTGGTAGATCTCATCTGCGCCTACTAAGAGTGCTGCGAGATGAAAATTTAATTGATCAGGCCCGCCAGGTTGCCCTTAAGATTTTAGAGAGTGATCCAGAGATAAATTATCTACCGGAGTTAAAGAGTGAGGTTGCTAAACTGAAAAGCGATGAAGCAGCCAGATTCATGGATAAATCATGAGTATGCGGATTATTGCTGGAATTGCAAAGGGGAGAAAATTATTTTCGCCACCTTCAATAACCAGGCCAACATCAGATCGTGCGCGTGAGGGACTGTTTTCATCTTTAGTATCAACCTTCGGTACTTTAGAGGGCCTTCACTTCCTAGATCTATTTGCTGGATCTGGAGCTGTAGGAGTTGAGGCGCTTTCAAGAGGAGCAGGTTTAGTTGAATCGGTAGAGAGCAATTCAACTAGCTCAGATATTTGTGAGCAGAATTTTAACTTATTAACTGAAATTGACGGTGTTGGAAAATTTAAAGTACATAATAAAACCGTATTTGAATTCTTAAATCATTCTGCAATTAATACATATGAAATTATCTATATAGATCCACCGTATGAGGTTTCTAATTCAGAGGTAGAGAAAATTCTGAAGAAAATTATCATGTTAAATCTACTAAACAAGTTTGGCGTTATAGCTATTGAGCGAGATGGAAAAGCTAAACCATTTCTGTGGCCTGATGGATTAACTGAGCTAAAAGTTCGATCTTATGGTGCTGGAAGTATTCATTATGGAGTGATAACTGAGCGCACTTTATGAGTGAAAATGGCTTACTTAGCAATTACTTGCTAGCGTTTTAACCATGAGACGCGTAGTTTGTCCGGGATCTTTTGATCCGATTACAAATGGTCACTTAGATATCATCGCTAGGGCTTGTACATTATTTGATGAGGTAATTATTGCTGTCTTGGTAAATCAAACCAAGAGCTCTCTTTTTACTGTTGATGAACGTATTGAGATGATAAAAGAAGTAACAAGTCGATATAAGAATGTCGTGGTGGATTCTTGGTCTGGCTTACTAGTTGATTACTGTCGAGCGAATAAAATTCCAACAATTGTTAAAGGCTTGCGAGCAGTAAGTGATTTTGATTATGAATTACAAATGAGTCAGGTAAATCTTCAATTACAAGGAGTAGAAACTTTATTCATGTCTACCGCTCCTTCACATTCTTTTCTCTCGTCCTCCTTAGTCAAGGAAATTGCAAGTTATGGTGGAGATGTATCGGCATATATGCCTGCCGCCATCGTTGATAAGTTAAAATCTAGACTTAATCGGAAAGGTTAATCATGGATGTAGTTGAAAATTTAGAGGCGGCAATAGCTGCGGTTGAAGAGGCCCGCTCAGTCCCACTTTCAGCATCTTGCGTATTGAATAGAGGTGAGTTACTACAACTCCTTGATCGGATAAAAGTTTCTTTCCCTAATGATTTAGCCAAAGCTATTTCGATTCAACGCGAGAAAGAAAATATTTTAGAAGATGCCCATAAACAAGCTGACGCAATTATTGAACAGGCAAGAGAAGAAGTTTCTCGATTAGTAGAACAGACCACCATCGTTGCGAATGCTCGTAAAGAGGCAAATCGAATTCTTGCTGAAGCTAATGCCGATAGCGAAAAGAGTAGAGAAGAGATCGAGGCTTATATTGATTCTCGTCTGGCTACGATTGAAGTTATATTGAATAAAACTTTAGATGTAATAAGTAAGGGACGAGATCAGCTAGATGGATTTGAGACAAAGCACGCGCTCTCTGAATTAAAAAAGTAATTTAATGGCAAGATCTATATATATCTTTAATACCCATGATCTACCTCATAGGGCTGGGGAGATGCGTGAGTACCAAATTGATCTCAAACTTTCCGAGTCAGTTGGTGTTGACCTGCTTTCAGTTAAGCCCGGTGAAGTTATTGAATTGGATTTAAGAATTCAATCCGTAGATGAAGGAGTACTAGCAACTGGTGAGATCAGTGCGACTGCAACTGGAGAGTGCACTCGTTGCCTTGATCCAATAATTTGGCCAATTAGTGAGAGCTTTACTGAGCTCTATTACTATGAGAAATCACCTGGTAAGTCTGGTAGCAAGAAGTCAGGCAGAGACAAACCTAATTCTCGTAAGGACCAAGAAATTGATTTAGATGAAGATGATTTAAGTTTTATGATCGGCGATGAGATTGATTTGGAGCTTGCAATAAGAGATGCTGTAATTTTAAATTTAGCTATTAATCCATTGTGTATTGAGGATTGTCCAGGATTATGCCAAGGGTGCGGCCTTAAGTGGAGCAATCTTCCTACCGATCACACTCACACGCCCGATGACCCAAGGTGGTCGGCATTGAAGGATTTTCCGCTTAAAAGTTAAGCCGTTTTTACAAGATTGAACTTTTCCTAGATAATTCTCATCTGCGCAAAGCGCATTCATAAAGGAGTAATGATCATGCCAGTACCAAAGCGAAAAATGTCGCGAGCACGCACTCGCTCTCGCCGAAGCATGTGGAAGACAACTCCAGCTCATCTTGCAACATGTGAGCAATGCCAACAACCAAAATTGCAACACACTGCTTGCCCAACCTGCGGAACTTATAATCGTCGCCAGGTTTTAGAGGTCTGATCTGTACTCTGGCCTAACCGAGCAACTCGGCATATCGGTTAAGGATGAGTTGCTTGAACTTGCATTAACACACCGTTCATTTTCTTATGAAGCTGGTGGAATTCCTACAAATGAAAGACTTGAGTTTTTAGGTGACTCCGTTCTGGGTTTAATTGTTACTGATGAGCTTTATAAAAAATTTCCAGATCTAGATGAAAGTAGATTAAGTCCGTTACGTTCAGGCGTTGTTAATATGAGAGCGTTGGCTCAAATTGCCAGAGATTTAAAATTAGGAGAGCATCTTCGAATTGGTAAAGGTGAAGAGGCAACTAACGGTAGAGATAAGAATTCAATTTTAGCTGATTCACTAGAAGCACTTGTGGGAGCTATTTATCTTGAGCATGGTTATAAAAAGAGTTCTGAGATAGTTTTAAAGTGGATTGGTGCAGCAATTGAATTGGCAACTTCACAAGGGGCCGGACTTGATGGTAAGACGGCTCTGCAAGAGTTAACTGCACTTCTTAACCTGCCAGCTCCAGAGTATGAGATTACAGAATCTGGCCCAGATCATGATAAAAGTTTTGTAGCAACAGCAATCGTAAAGAACGAACGCTTTCCAAAAGGTATTGGAAAGAGTAAGCGTGAGGCAGAACAAGCAGCGGCAAGAATTGCATATGAAGTTATAAGCAGTAGAGGCAATAAAAAGTAGAATTACTCCCTCCAAATGCCAGAGCTACCTGAAGTTGAAACGGTTCGAGCCGGCCTTGAAAGATATGTAGTAGGCGCAAAGATATCTGAAGCTCAAACATTCCATCCTAGGGCTTTAAAAACCACCTCGATTGCAACTTTGAAGTCAGCTGTTGGGGCGAAAATTATCGCAGTTAATCGACGGGGAAAGTTTCTTTGGTTTGAACTAGATCGCGAGTTTGCTCTAGTTGCTCACTTGGGAATGAGTGGACAACTACTTGTTCAACCTATAACCACACCAATACATCCTCATTTACGAGCAAAGCTCGCACTAGGAAATGGCTTAATTAGTTCCAAAAAAAGTAGAGAAAAGATTGAGATTAGATTTATAGATCAAAGAACCTTTGGCTGGCTTTCGATTGAGGAGCAAAGCCACGGAATCCCGACATCGGTTGCTCATATTGCCTATGATCCATTTGAACAAGAGTTTGATCTAAAGGCGGTTATCTCTAATTTGAAGAGAAGAAAATCTACAATTAAGTCTGCAATATTAAATCAAGAGATAATTAGCGGCATTGGAAATATTTATGCTGATGAAGCACTATGGCGCGCCAGACTTCACCCTGAGATTATTTGCGAGGATCTAAGTGAGGAAGAAATTAGAAAGCTGGTTTTGAGCGCAAAAGCAGTAATGAAATCTGCAATTAAAGCTGGCGGAACATCTTTTGATGAACAGTATAAAAATGTGAATGGTGAAAGTGGCTATTTTTCTCGTTCACTGAGTGTATATGGCAGGGAAGGGGAGCCATGTTCTAGATGTGCAACTTTGGTCCGCCGAATAGCCTTTGCCAATCGCTCTTCCCACTTTTGCCCGCGTTGCCAACGGTAGGTATCACCGATTTTGCCCAATTTTTAGATAGGTTTGCGCCTATGTGGAGTAAGTGGGCGAAGCTATGTATTTAAAGAGTATGAACCTAAAAGGGTTTAAATCCTTTGCATCCTCCACGACCCTTAATTTTGAGCAAGGCATAACCTGTGTTGTTGGACCAAATGGTTCAGGTAAATCAAATGTAGTAGATGCTCTCTCTTGGGTAATGGGTGAGCAGGGCGCCAAATCCTTACGCGGTGGAAAAATGGAAGATGTTATTTTTGCCGGTACATCGGGCAGGGCGCCATTAGGGCGAGCAGAGGTATCGGTAACAATCGATAATGCTGACGGAGTTCTACCAATTGATTTTTCTGAAGTAACAATTACTCGTGTTTTGTTTAGAAATGGTTCATCTGAGTACTTGTTAAATGGCGAGACCACAAGATTGTTAGATATTCAGGAGTTGCTAAGTGATAGTGGCATTGGCCGAGAGATGCATGTAATTGTTGGCCAGGGACAACTAGATGCAATTCTGTTGGCTAACCCAGAGGAGCGGCGCGCATTTATTGAAGAGGCCGCTGGTGTGCTTAAGCATCGTAAGCGCAAAGAAAAAGCAATTAGAAAGTTAGATTCAATGCAAACTAATCTTGCAAGAATTCAGGATTTAACAGTGGAACTTCGCAGGCAGTTAAAGCCATTAGGTAAACAGGCCGAAGTAGCCCGTAAAGCATCCATAATTCAATCGGATGTGAGAGACGCCAAGTTGCGTTTACTTGCTGATGATTTAATTCGCATGCGTTCGGAGATGGAAGTTGAAGTTGCTGATGAAACTGTTTTAAGAGATCGCAAAGATCAGGTTGAGCGTGAGTTAAAAAACGCTCGAGATCGAGAGATTGAATTAGATGCGATAGCAGCAAGTGAGAATCCACAACTTATTGCTGCTCAAGAAAATTTCTACCGACTAACTGCTCAGCGTGAACAAATTCGTGGTGTACAAAATTTATCGTCTGAACGTTCTAGATTTTTAGCTGAAGAGGCTGAAGAGGCAAAGGCAATTGGTCGAGATCCAAAAGCATTAGATGAAGAGGCGCAGTTACTACGTAGAGAAGAGTCAACACTTGCAGCGCAGATGAAAATTTCTCAAGAACAGTTAAATGTCGACTCTAATTCGTTAAAAGCAATTGAAGATCAACTAGCGCTAGAAGAAAATCGAGTTTCAGCATCACTAAGAGCAATAGCTGATCAGCGTGAAGGAACTGCCAGGCAAGAGGGCCACATAAATGGCTTGAGATCAAGGATTGATGCAACTACTGGTGAGATAAATCGTTTAACTACTGCCCGTGATTTAGTTCAAGATAGATTGAAAAATCATCGCGAAAGTTTTGCTGTAATTGAGACCCAAATTTCCTCACTTACCGCATCTGAGCCTGGGTTAGATGCCATATTTGAAAAATTAAAATTAGAGGTTAAAGCTTCCGAAGCAAATATAAAAACTTATACTGAAAAATTACAATCTGCTGAAAAGCTAAGAGCTGGATCATTGGGTAGATTGACAGCATTTAAAGAGATACAAGAGATTATTGTGGGGTCAGGCAACACCACCCTTGTTGAAAAAATTGCCTCACTAACTTCAACCTGCGAGTCTGAACTTGTAAAGGTTTCAGCAGATTGTGATCGAGTAAAATTTGAATTAACTACCGCTCAAGAGGTATTAAATAAAGTTAATAAAGAGTTTGAGGTTGCGCTATCAAAACTTAACGAGTCTGATGCTGCAATGACTGGGCTTGCTGAGCAGTTAGCTGTAGCTGGGCAGAATGTTAAGAACTCAGGTGAGGAGTTGGATCGAATATCTTCAGCGTTAATCGCGGCCACTGAGCAAAGAACATCTGATGAACGAGATTTAGCTGCAGCAATCGCGCAATTTGAATCACATCAATCACCGCAGGAGCCCGATCTAACTCATTTGGAGGATCTACGTTCTCAAGTTTCTACAGCAAGATCTAAGGAGGTTGAGGCAAGACTTAATCTTCGAACCATCGAAGAGCGTAAAGATGCTATAGAGCAAAGAGCAAAGACTTTAGAGAATCAAGCAATTGCTGAGCGTGATGCGGCTTCAAGATCAATATCTCGTCGCGAAAATCGAGCACTAGCAGCTATTACAGCCCAACAAATTGCCGATGCAGCATATGAGACATTGATTCAAATAGAGTCATCTATTTTGCGCGCTGGTGCCGAGCGGGAGAGATTAGAACTCTCTCGATCAGCTCGAGAAGGTGAGATATTAAATTTGCGCACCGTAAGCAGAGAGTTAGCAACGGAGCTAGAGCGCTTAACTTCAAGTGTTCATAAAGATGAAATCGCAAGAGCTGAACATCGTATGCGGATTGAACAGATTGAAAATAAGGCGGTTGAAGAGCTTGGAATTGATATTCAAACATTAGCAACTGAATATGGTCCGATTAATGATGTTCCAACTTTCTACGAGAATGAGCAGGGAGAATTTGTTCCAGGTGAATTGATCCCTTACCGTAGAGATCAACAGGAAAAGCGTCTTGCTCAAGCAGAGCGATCTTTAACCTTGCTTGGAAAAATAAATCCATTAGCTCTTGAAGAATACTCATCTCTGGAAGAGAGATTGCGTTACCTAGCAGAACAATTAGAAGATTTAAAGAAAACAAAGAAAGATTTATTAGACATCATAAAAGAAGTAGATGATCGAGTGCAGCAAATATTTACGCAAGCATATGAGGATACTGCGCGAGAATTCGAAATTGTTTTTGCACGATTATTCCCAGGTGGAGATGGAAAGTTAATTCTTACCAACCCATCCGATATGTTAACTTCTGGCGTAGATGTTGAAGCTCGCCCACCCGGAAAACGGGTAAAACGCCTTTCACTTCTATCTGGCGGTGAGCGATCACTAGTTGCAGTTGCACTTCTGATTGCTATTTTTAAAGCCAGACCTTCACCATTTTACGTAATGGATGAGGTCGAGGCAGCTTTAGATGATACAAACTTGGGCAGATTACTTGGAGTGTTTGAAGAACTTCGTGAAAAATCTCAACTAATTATCATTACTCACCAGAAACGTACGATGGAGATTGCCGATGCACTCTATGGAGTAACTATGCGAGGCGACGGAGTCAGCGAAGTTATTTCACAGCGCATTCGCGAAGTTGATGCTGTATCTTAAAAAGTAGATGAGTTTATTTAAGCGCCTTTTTACCGCTATTCGATCTGGTTCAGTTTCCCCAGACGAGTGGGAGCAATTAAGAGGAACATTAATTTCTTCCGATCTAGGCGCAAACCTAGTTGATGAAGTAATTAAACAAGCTAAATCGGTGAAAGCTGATGATGCAGTTCTATCTATAACTAAATTAGTGAGCAGTTGGCTAAGTGATAAGAGCAGAGCACTAAAAAAAGAACATGATCGTCTTACAACTATTTTGATAGTTGGAGTAAATGGAACAGGCAAAACTACATCAACTGCAAAAATTGCTACAAAATTAATCAATGATGGCAATAAAGTATTGCTTGCGGCAGCGGATACATTTAGGGCTGCAGCAACTGAGCAGCTTCAAACCTGGGCAGAGCGCATTAAGACTCCAGTAGTTACAGGGGAGGCCAACAGTGACCCAGCATCTGTGGTCTTTAATGCTGTGACAAAGGCAAAAGCTGAAGATTTCCAATACTTAATTATTGATACTGCTGGAAGATTGCATAATAAGCAGGACTTGATGGATGAGCTTGGAAAAGTAGTACGAGTAGCAAATAAACATTCACATGTCGATGAAGTTTTACTAGTGATAGACGCAACGACCGGGCAAAATGGAATTAATCAGGCGAAAGTATTTATTGACGCAGTTGGTGTTACTGGATTTATAATCACCAAATTAGATGGGTCAGCAAAAGGTGGGGTAGCTCTTGCAATTGAAAAGCAGACCGGCCTTCCAATTAAATTTGTGGGAACAGGTGAAGGCGTCTTAGACCTTTCACCCTTTGATTCGACTGCCTATATCCAGGGTTTGTTCAATTAAGTAACATACTTTTAACAATCAAGCCAAAACTGTCACAGGAAAGAAACCTAAGTAGCCCCCTGATTTAACCCAGATTGAGCATAGTTACTTCATCTCAACGACGAGGTTTCCACCCTTTTTTTAGTGCTATAAAAATAGCGAAATTGGAGCTGTTATGGCAGATGTAATACTTAATACTGGTGATACAGCCTGGGTCTTGGCAAGCACGGCTTTAGTTCTTTTAATGACACCAGGTCTTGCACTTTTTTATGGCGGAATGGTCAGAGCAAAAAGTGTTCTAAACATGATGCTAATGTCAATGATTACTATTGGCATAGTAAGTGTCTTGTGGGTTATTTATGGATTTAAATTAGCTTTTGGATATGAAGCAAACTCCCAATGGTATGGAGCAATTTCGTTATCTGGACTTGGTAGTGCAGTTAATGAGCTAACAAATAATGGCGGGGTTTATCCAATTCCACTACTTGCCTTTGCTGCATTCCAATTAATGTTTGCGATTATTACACCAGCACTAATATCTGGAGCAATTGCAGATAGAACTAAATTCACTGCTTGGGCTGTTTTTGTAACAGTCTGGGTTACTTTGGTTTATTTCCCTGTGGCGCACTGGGTTTTTGCATTTGGAAACAAGGTTGGCGACAACGTAACTGGCGTCGGATTTTTAGCTGCTCGAGGTGTTGAAGATTTTGCCGGTGGTACTGCCGTGCACATCAATGCTGGCGCAGCAGGATTAGCGATGGCGTTGGTTGTTGGTAAAAGAATTGGTTGGCGTAAAGAGTCAATGCGTCCACACTCAATGCCGCTGGTACTAATTGGTGCTGGACTACTGTGGTTTGGCTGGTTTGGTTTTAATGCCGGATCTGCCCTAGGTGCTAATGGCGTGGCAGCTCTGGCCCTATTAAATACGCAGGTTGCAACCGCTGCAGCGGCACTTGGTTGGTTAATAGTTGAAAAAGTTCGAGATGGCCACCCTACTTCACTTGGAGTGGCATCAGGTGCAGTTGCTGGATTGGTAGCAATAACACCAGCCTGTGCATTTGTTGCTCCATGGGCAGCAGTGGTCATAGGACTATTAGCTGGAGTCTTTTGCGCACTTGCAGTAGGGCTTAAATACCTATTTAATTTTGATGATTCATTAGATGTAGTTGGCGTTCACTTGATAGGAGGCTTATGGGGTTGTTTATCAATAGGATTCTTCGGTAGTAGCGCAGTTAATAGCTTAGGCATTGATGGCATCTTCTATGGTGGTGGTAGCGCGTTGTTAGGCAAGCAAGCATTTGGTGCCTTCTTCGTGCTTACATATTCATTCTTAGCTACATTAATCATTGGATTCATAATTGATAAGACTATTGGCCTGCGAGTTAAGCCAGAGGCGGAGATTTCCGGTATTGATTATGATCAACATGCTGAAACAGGTTATGAGTTAACATCAAGCTCACGAGGAGGTTTTAGTTCATGAAACTAATAACAGCAATCATAAAGCCGCAGAAACTTGATGAGGTTAAAGAAGCATTAGTCAGTGCTGGGATAACTGGCATGACCGTCTCTGAAGCTAAAGGCTTTGGCAGACAGTTGGGCTTAACCGAGGTTTATCGCGGGGCCCAATATAAGGTGGACTTAATTCCAAAAATTCGCCTTGAAGTTTTGGTGAGTTCAAAGATTGCAGATAAAGCAATCAAGGTTATTACCGAAGCTGCCAGAACTGGAAATATTGGTGACGGCAAAGTCTGGGCAACCGCTGTTGATTCAGTTACTCGGGTGAGAACTGGTGAAAGTGGTGAAGAAGCTATCTAGATAAAAATGTAAGATGCCTCCATGTTCGAAGCGTTGGGCCAGAGATTTAGTTCCATCTTCTCTGGCCTGCGCGGCAAGTTTTCTGATTCAGATCTAAAAACTTTCACTTCGCAGATCAAAAATGCATTACTCGAATCTGATGTTGCCTTATCGGTCGCAAATTCTTTTTCAAATCGTATTTACGAGAAAGCTATTGAGCGTTCGGAAGAAATAAATAAGAGTATTAACCCAGCTCAGAAAATATTTGAGATAGTCAATCTTGAACTAACTCAAATACTCGGTGGGGAATCTAGAAGAGTTCGTTATGCTAAAACTTCGCCAACCGTAATTTTATTAATTGGTTTACAAGGCTCTGGAAAGACCTCACTTGCTGGAAAGTTAGCTAATTATTTGAAAGCAGATGGAAATACTCCGCTTTTAGTCGCCGCTGATTTACAGCGCCCAAACGCTGTGACTCAACTTCAAGTTGTTGGGAATTCAGTAAATGTCCCAGTTTTTGCACCAGAGCCTGGCAATGGAGTAGGTGATCCGGTAAGTGTTGCGAAGTTATCTCTTAATTTTGCTAAGGATAAATTACACAACTTTGTGATTATTGATACGGCTGGGCGCACTGGGATTGATGAAGAGCTAATGCAGCAATTAAATAGTATTAAAGCTACGGTAAAGCCAAATGAAACTTTTTTTGTTGTTGACTCAATGATTGGTCAGAACGCAGTTGTTACGGCTGAAGCATTTTTAGCAGGGGTAGGATTTGATGCGGTAGTACTAACAAAATTAGATGGTGATGCTAGAGGTGGCGCTGCACTATCCCTAGTTGAAGTTACAAAAAAGCCAATTATTTTTGCAGCTACTGGGGAAAAAATTAATGATTTCGATTTATTTTATCCTGATCGGATGGCATCTCGAATTCTTGGTATGGGAGATATTGCTTCCTTAGCCGAAAGTGCTAAACGATCTATGCCGGAAGAAGCTTCGAAGAAACTTGAGGATAAGTTTAATAAAGGAGAGGAGTTCACATTTGAGGACTTTTTATCCCAACTTGAGGCAATGAAAAATATGGGAAGCATGAGCAAATTACTTGGTTTATTACCAAATGCAGCGGGATTAAAGAAGCAGCTTAATAATTTTGATGACACTGAGTTAGTAAGAACTAGAGCAATTATTGAATCAATGACACCACTGGAAAGGAGTAATCCAAAAGTGTTAAATGGCTCTAGGCGTGCTCGAATTTCACGGGGTAGTGGTCGTAACATTTCTGAAATTAATTCATTGGTCGAGCGGTTTGCTCAAGCCCAAAAAGTAATGAAGCAAATGAGAGGTGGCAAAATGCCGGCCGGACTTGGATCCTTACCTGGTATGGGTCAACCTGTGAAACCGAAACAGCAAGAGCAAAGTTTTAAGAAAAAATCTCGCTCCGGCAACCCAGCAAAGCGGGCATTGGAAGAGGGAATTTAGGCCAATTTGGGATTAAAGCCACCGGCTGGCAAGATTAGCCTCCTGCTAGTGGGACCCTCTAACCCATAGCAAAATTTGTCCGCAAGGTTAGCTCTAGATGTAAACGCCCCCGCTGTTTACTGAAGATAAAGCCGAATAATTTTCTTTAGGGAGTTTTGTGTCAGTAAAGATTAAGTTAATGCGTCTAGGAAAGATTCGCACACCTCATTTTCGTATCGTAATTGCCGATTCTCGATCTGCTCGTAATTCAAAAGCAATCGAAGAAATCGGTCGCTACTCACCAGCTTCTGAGCCATCATTAATTGAGGTTAACTCAGATCGCGTTCAATACTGGCTTGGAGTGGGCGCACAACCAACTGAGGCAGTGACTGCGCTACTAAAAATTACTGGTGACTATCAAAAAGCCAATGGTCTACCAGGAACTGAGGGAACACTAAAACCACAACCAGTACGAATCGATAAGCGAGTTGCTTATGAAGCCGCTGTTAAAGAGGCGATGAATGAGCCAGCAGATGGTGCGACAACTTTAAAGAAAAAAGCGGCAGAACGTTTAGCAGCAAAGAGTGCGCCGGTAGTTGAAGAAGCACCTGTAGCGCAAGCTGAGCCAGTTGCTGAACCAGCACCTGTCGACGCACCTGTAGCGCAAACTGAGCCAGTCGCTGAAGCAGCACCTGCCGAAGCATCAGTTGAGGTAGCTGCAGAAGAAACTCCTCAAGCTTAAGTAATTAAAAACTTATGCCTAAGAAGGGTTCGTTCCTTCGCGAACTACCTGTAATAGTAGTTTCTGCATTAATTGTTTCGATCGTAGTGAAAACTTTCTTTTTGCATTTTTTCTTCATTCCATCTGGATCAATGGAAAATACCTTGCAAGTAGGAGACCGAATAGCGGTAAACAAATTCGGTGCTTTGTTTAGTGAGATTAAACGCGGAGAAGTTGTTGTCTTTGCTGATCCTGATAACTGGTTAGGTAGCTCACCAGAATCTGGTAACTCAGGATTTTCTAGCAAAATTAAGAATGGTTTGATTACTGTTGGAGTATTGCCAGATCCGGCTAAACAGTATTTGATTAAACGTGTAATCGGAGTTGGTGGGGATAATGTGACTTGCTGCGATGCAACTGGAAAATTGCAGGTGAATGGAGTTTCAATTACTGAGCCATATATTTATAAAGGTGATAAACCGAGTGAAATGCAATTTAATGTGAACATTCCTAAGGGTTTTATCTGGGTTATGGGAGACCATAGAGGCGCAAGTGCTGACTCAAGGTTTCATCCAGAGAGTGCAAATAATGGCATGGTTCCACTAAGCAAAGTTGTCGGGCGTGCCACATTTATAGTTTGGCCATTTTCTGATCTTGGGTTTATATCAAAGGGTGAAGATTTAAAAAAGGTTCCGGTTAAAGATAAGCCATAGAAATGATTGAACAAACCCTAATTAAATCTGGCGTAGTAAAGATTGCAGGGGTCGACGAAGCGGGGCGTGGACCATGTGCCGGACCACTTATAGTGGCTTCAGTTTTATTAAAGGATCCACTTTCTAGTAATTTATCAGAAATTAAAGATTCGAAAGAGTTAACCGCTAAGGTACGCGAAAAATTATATGATGTAATTATTTGCAATGCACTTGCATATGCAATTATTGAAATAGGCGTGGATGAGATTGATTCACTTGGTTTGCACAAATGTAATATTGAAGGAATGAGACGTGCAGTTAATGCACTACAAATTGCACCCGAGTATGTCTTAACTGATGGTTATGCAATACCTGGACTTACTAAACCAAATTTAGCGGTGTGGAAAGGAGATCAGGTTGCAGTATCCATAAGCGCTGCATCAATCTTGGCAAAGGTTTATCGAGATAGAATTATGATTGAGCTAGACGGTGAGTATCCACAGTATGGGTTAGCAAGTCACAAGGGGTACATAACAGCATCACACACCGCTGCAATTAAACAATATGGGGTATTACCGATACATAGAAAGTCATTTGAAAATATCGCTAAGATAATTGCCGCAAGTAATTAATTCACAGTTTGTAGATACGGCTAAGAATCTTTCTAAATTTAGTTAAGTTAGCTATGTGATAGATGAATCGATAGCTAGGCTTTTACTTTTTGCAGTTATTGAACCCGCAGATCCCTTTTGGAGTTATGAGATAAATCAGCGTGGGGCAATCTCGGTATACCGGCGATTATTATCTGGTAAACACTATTTAACAAAAAATAACATTATTAATTTAAAAGAAAAATTGCTACAACAAGATGTGTCAGAGCTAAGACTTGAGATTAGTGGATCTGGTGGAGTTTTTATTTCCCCACAAGATAGTGATTGGCCAACAGCTTTATTTGATCTATCAACCCCACCAATTGGTTTAATTGTAAAAGGTGATAGAAGCGTTCTTGGTAGAGTGAATAACTCAATATCAATTGTTGGTAGTCGAAATCCAACCAACTATGGAGTACGGCTGTCCCATATGCTTGGTCGGCAATCGAGCGAGGCTGGGTTGGTTGTTGTTAGTGGCGGTGCTTATGGAATTGATACCGCAGCTCATGAAGGGGCATTATCAAACAGGGGTACAAGCATCTGTGTTCTGGCCGGCGGTATTAACAAGCTTTATCCGCCCGAAAATATTAGATTATTTAATAATATTTCTAATTCTGGTTTGTTAATTTCCGAAGTAATGCCGAATGTTGCGTCAAAGCCCTACAGATTTTTGATTAGAAACAGGCTGATCGCATCACTTTCAAGAGCAACTGTGGTCGTTGAAGCAAAGTTTGTCAGTGGTTCAATTAGGACTGCTCGAGATGCCGCTGAAATGTTTAGACCTGTTTTTGCAGTTCCGGGACCAGTTAATTCACCGCTTAGTGAAGGGTGCCATCGTTTAATTGCCGAACGAGTGGCCGATATCGCAACTTCTTTGCCGGAGATACTAGAGGTAATTACTCCTCTGCAACTGAGATAACCAAAAGGGTGAGAGAATATTACCAATGAACGATTTCAGAGCTGGCTTTATAGCAATAGTTGGCAGACCAAATACCGGCAAGTCAACTTTGGTAAATGCACTTGTTGGAACAAAAATTGTAATTACGTCTCACCATCCAAATACAACACGTAATCCAATTAGAGGAATTATTAATCGTGATAATTTTCAGATGATTGTTGTTGATACACCTGGCATGCATAAACCTAAAACCGCGCTTGGAACAAGATTGAACTCTATGGTAAGTGAAAATATGGCTTCAACCGATGCGGTTGTGCTTTGCCTGCCAGCTGATGAAGAAATAGGTGCAGGTGATGAATATATTGCAAAGCAATTTAAAAGTAGTCAAGTAGTTTTTCTAGTAGTTACTAAAGTAGATACTATTTCTAAATCTGATTTAGCAGCCAAGCTACTCTCGGTTATGGATTTTGCGCGCCGAGTTTCTCAAGAGAGTGCCGAGATTATTCCAATTTCAGCTAAGAATTTAGATCAGACCGATCTCTTACTTGATTTATTAGCTAAGAAACTACCAGAATCCCCGGCCCTATACCCAACAGATATAAACACAGATCAAGCCCAGGAGCTAATGTTTGCAGATTTAATTCGTGAGGCTGCAATTGAGGAGCTATATGAAGAGTTGCCGCACTCAGTTATGGTCACGATTGAGGAAATGAGGCAGCGCGAGAATGGAAAAATATTTGATATTTCAGCGACACTACATGTTGAGCGCGATAGTCAAAAAGGGATAATTATTGGACCGCAGGGAAGTAAATTAAAAGCAATTGGCACTATCGCCCGAAAATCGATTGAAAATATATTGGGAGTACAGGTTTTTTTACAAATTCAAGTAAAAGTATCTAAAGAGTGGCAAAAAAATACTAAACTATTAGCAAAGCTAGGTTTTACCGACTCACTTTCCGACTAGCAAAGTATGAACCAATTAAAACTAACGGTAAACCAAGAGCAATTCCGAGAGTAAGTGGTTCACCCAGTAAAACAACACCAAGCAGCACCGCTACAGTGGTATTTAAATAAGTTACTAGAGATGCTCTTGGAGGACCAACTTCAACCACTACTTTAAAAAATAAAATGAAGGCGATTGCTGTACAAAATACTCCAAGCGCAAGCACCGATCCAATTGCCTGAATAGAAGGAGATTCACTTGGCCAGCCAGCTAAGGCAAATGGTAGATAAACAACCGAAGTAATAATCATTGCCCAGGTATTTAGCGCTAAACCTGCAACCTGCGGAATTCTTCTGTTAATCATGTTAATTGCATATGCATAACCCATAGCCGCAAGTAGCACCATCGAAATTGAGAGTATGTCTTGCCGCCCACTTAGTGATTCAATCCCCACAACTGCAACAACACCTATAAAACCAATAATTAATCCAAATAGCCGTGATTTATGCCAGACGGTATGGTCACCGAAAATCGAGGCTAGAATTGCCGCCCAAATTGGAACAGTTGCTACAAGGAGTCCGGCTAGTCCAGAAGTAATTTTCTGTTCGGCATTGGTTATCAAGTACCAGGGACCAATCAGTTCAGTGATTGTATAAAGCAAAACAAATGGCCAATATTTTCTAGCAATAAAAAAAGTCTTTTGCCGTATTGCAATAGGCATTAATACGATGGCACCTATCAAAACCCTCAGAAAAACGATTGCTGCTGGTGCAATCTCTGCAACTGCAATTTTAAGAAATAAATATGGTGTTCCCCAGAGAAATCCAACTAAGGCAAATCTTCCCCAGCCAACTTTGGTCAATTAATTTCCTCTTCCGATGATTCCATTTATCTCTTTGGCAATATCTGAGTAGAGCAGATCAGCATCTTCGGTAACACCACCAAGATTGAAAAATCCATGAATCTGCCCAGAATACTCTTTATAGACTGCCGGAACTGAATCTGCGATCAACTTTTGATAGTAGTTTCGGCCGTCATCTGTGAGTGGATCAAACTCCGCGGTAATTATGATTGCTGGAGCAACTCCACGTAAGTTTATTGCTGTAGCTGGTACTGCATAAGGATCAGCATGATCACTTTTATTTGGTAAGTAATTATTCCAAAACCATTTCATTGCTTTTGTACTCAGGCCGTACCCTTCACTATATTCAGTCGCAGTGGAGTACTCCATTTTTATATCATTGCAAGGATAGATTAGTAGTTGAAAAGCAAGCGAATCCAAATTCTTATCCCTTGCTTTGATTGCAACCGCTGCTGCCAGATTCCCGCCAGCGCTATCACCACCAACACCAACCGCTGATGGATCTATTCCTAACGCAGATGCATTAGAAATAGTCCACTCAAGTGCGGCGTAACAATCCTGAAAAGGAATTGGATATGGATGTTCTGGGGCTTTTTGATACTGAACTGCAATGATCATGAAATCGCCATTTAAGGCAACCTTACGCAGTGATGGTTCATAAATATCTAGAAAATTTAAAACCCAGCCACCGCCATGGAAGAAGACCATAGCAGGTAAGTTTTTTCCACTAGTTGGGCGATATATTCGAATTGGAATATCTGCAGTTGGTCCGGGAATAGTTTTATGTTGGATTTCATAGAGATTAATTAGGGGTTGCCTTAAGGCAATATGAGAGTGGGTATTTTTTCGTATATCAGCTAGCGGCGCTTGCCAAACCTCTGGCATCCCACCAGCAGCGCGCTGGGCGAGGTGCTCGCCGATCTCGGGTTTTACTCCCATTGCGGCAGAGTAGACTTAGACGTCAACGTTGACCAATTCTTACTCGTCGTAATCAGTTTGGAGCCTTTTAAATGCGCATTGGTGTACTAACCGGAGGCGGAGATTGCCCTGGCTTAAATGCGGTGATACGTGCTGTTGTTCGCAAGGGTGTTAAAGAGTATGGCTATGAATTTATTGGATTTCGTGATGGTTGGCGTGGACCACTTGAGGGTTTAACAATGAAGCTTGATGTTCCGGCAACTAGAGGAATATTACCCAAGGGCGGAACAATTCTTGGATCATCTAGAACTAACCCCTTTAAGATCGATGGCGGCGTTGAAAAAATTAAAGAAAATTTAGCAAAGATGGGCGTTGATGCACTCATCGCCATTGGCGGAGAAGATACTTTAGGTGTAGCTACAAAATTAGATTCACTTGGAGTTAAAGTCATTGGCGTGCCTAAAACTATTGATAATGACTTAAACAATACCGATTACACATTTGGTTTTGACACCTCAGTAAATATTGCAGTTGAGGCAATTGATCGCCTACACACCACTGCGGAGTCTCATCACAGAGCTCTAATTGTTGAGGTAATGGGAAGGCATGCTGGTTGGATTGCACTGCACTCAGGACTTGCTGGAGGGGCTTCCTGTATTTTAATTCCGGAGGTTAAATTCTCAGTCGATCAAGTATGCAAGTGGGTAGAATCTAGATTTGAGCAAAGCTATGCACCGATTATTGTTATTGCCGAGGGTGCGATTCCGCAAGATGGTGATCTAATAACTAAAGATCAAACTCTTGATTCTTTTGGTCATGTGAAGCTTTCTGGAATTGGTGAATGGTTAGCAAATCAAATTGAAACTAGAACTGGTAAAGAGGCTCGTACATCTGTACTAGGTCATATTCAGCGAGGTGGAACACCTACCGCGTTTGATCGAGTACTGGCTACTAGATTTGGCTTGCATGCTATTACTGCAGTTCATGATGGAGATTGGGGCAAGATGGTGGCACTTCATGGCACCAAAATTGAGCGTGTACCCCTGGCATCTGCTACTTCGAAATTAAAAACGGTAGATCCAGAGTTGTATAAAGAGGCGGAGATCTTCTTCGGTTAGTGATAAGTGGCTAATTAACCACATCCAAACCTAGAGATTGCATACCATTACCTCATGAGTACAAACTCGATATTTAAAACTGGCTTAGTGGCGGCTCAACAGCCAGCATGGCCAGATGAGGCGGCCGTTAAATCAGCGGTAGCTGAGTTGGAGTCCTTTCCACCCCTTGTCTTTGCCGGTGAGTGCGATAATTTAAAGAAGCGAATAGCACTTGCTGCCGCAGGTGGTGCTTTTTGGCTACAAGGTGGCGATTGTGCTGAAACCTTTGCTGCCGCAACCGCTGATTCAATTAGAAATCGAATAAAAACAATATTGCAAATGGCAGCAGTACTGCAGTACTTCTCGTCATTGCCGGTTATTAAAGTTGGTAGAATGGCTGGGCAGTTTGCCAAGCCACGCAGTAATGATAATGAAACTCGTGATGGTGTGACCTTACCGGCCTATCGAGGAGATGCCGTTAATGATATTGAATTTAATAAGCAGGCCAGGACTCCAAACCCTAAGAGATTAGTTCAGGTTTATAACACTTCAGCTGCAACATTAAATTTAGTCCGGGCTTTCACGCAGGGTGGCTTTGCCGACCTGCGACAGGTTCACAGTTGGAATAAAGGATTTGCTGCTGATGCCAGGTTTAGCGCTCGCTATGAGGAGATGGCAAATGAGATTGGTCGAGCACTCCAATTTATGCAATCAGCAGGAGTAGATCCAGAGTCCTTTAAGTCAGTAGATTTTTATTCAAGTCATGAGGCTTTAATTCTTGAGTATGAGAAGGCTTTAACTCGGATTGATTCTCGAACTAATAATCCTTATGATGTTTCGGCCCACTTTGTTTGGATAGGCGAGCGTACAAGGCAATTAGATGGTGCTCACATGGATTTTGCTGCAAAAATTCATAATCCAATTGGCGTAAAACTTGGACCCAAGACTACGTCGGAGGATGCTCTTGCGATAATTAAGAAGTTAAATCCAAGTAATGAGCCAGGACGGTTAACTTTCATTACTCGAATGGGAGCTGGAGTAATTCGTGAAAAATTACCAGCACTAGTGGAAGCGGTTACTAATTCAGGGGCGATAGTTCTATGGGTCTGTGACCCAATGCATGGAAATACCTATGAAGCACCAAGTGGTTATAAGACTCGCAAATTTGATGATGTTCTAGATGAGGTTAGAGGCTTCTTTGAGGTTCATAAAAAGCTAGGTACTCACCCAGGTGGCATACATATTGAGCTGACTGGCGATGATGTTACTGAGTGCGTTGGTGGGGGTGAGCAGATAAGTCATGAGGATTTAGCAACTCGATATGAAAGTGCATGTGATCCTCGGTTAAACCACACTCAATCACTTGAGTTAGCCTTCCTGGTAGCAGAGATGCTGCGAGATCATAAAAAATAGTTATTCCGTGACTTGTGATTAAGGTCTAGCCTGCCATAATGTTATTTAGATCTACTATAAAAACGCCGATTGGCCTACTTTATTTAATTGCAGATCAACAAATTTTATTAGCCTCAGGGTTTAGTAGTTTTAAGGATTTAACCAAGCGCCTCTCATCAGAGGATGCTGTTCGAGAGTCTAGGTTAGTGCCTGAGATTCCAGTACTTAGTGAGTTAATTAATAATTACTTTATTGGCGACATCTCAGCGCTCAACTCGATTCAAGTGCGTCAGCCGGGAGCGACTTTTTATCAATCTGTATGGAAGGCTATGCGCAAAGTGCCAGCAGGTAAAACCTGGTCATATGCAGAGTTAGCAAAACGATCTGGCTCAGCGGACGCGGTAAGAGCAACGGGAAGTGCTTGTGCTAGTAATTTAGTTGCACCAATTATTCCTTGTCACAGAATTATCAAAAGTGGTGGCTCATTAGGAAATTATGCTTATGGTGCTGAAGTAAAAAAGTGGTTACTAAGACACGAGGGAGCGCTGTAATAACTGCGGCAAAATTGAGTTTACTTTTTCAATATCACTGTCGGTAATATCAAGATGTGTGACTAGACGTAAATATTTCGGACCTAGAGCACTTGCTAAAATTCCGTTTTCCTTAAGTTGGGCAGAAAGCTCAGATGCTGAAATTTTTATTGAATCCAGATCTAAACCAACAATATTTGTTTGAACATGCTCTGGATTAATAGTTTTTGGCGCCATCGAGGCTACTGCAACTGCAATAGCTTTAGCCTTTTTATGGTCATTCTTAAGTAAATTTAAATTATTATCTAAAGCGAAATGACCAGCGGCAGCTAAAATACCAGCTTGCCTCATTCCGCCGCCGTAGCGCTTTCGCCACAGTCTTGCTTTTAAAACTCGCTCTTTTGTGGAGATCATTAATGAACCAACTGGTGCGCCAAGTCCTTTAGACAAGCACACACTTATTGTGTCAAAGTATCTTCCATATTCTTTAAAATCTGTTCCAGATGCAATGTGAGCATTCCAAATCCGCGCACCATCTAGGTGAAGGGCAATTCCAATTTTTTCACTTTCAGCTCTTAATTTTTTAATTTCGCCAATTGATTGAACTGTTCCACCACCAAAGTTGTGAGTATTTTCTACGGCGATTGCTGTTGTAGAAACTAAATAGGGACCAGAGTCTGGTCTTGCAATTTTCAATGGATCATCTGCTAATAAGGAGCCACGTTCTGCCAACCATGTTCGAGTTGTAATACCGCTAAATACCGCTCCCGCTCCTAGCTCCGCTCTAACGATATGTGAGTTTGTTTCTGTAATTAACTCTTCGCCTGGAGCAACTAACATTCGAATCGCTAATTGATTTGCTAATGACCCACTTGGGCAAAACAGGGCTGCCTCTTTGCCGAACATTTCCGAAATTCTCTCCTCAAGAGAGTTAATAGTTGGGTCCTCACCATAGACATCATCACCAACATCTGCCTTTGCCATTGCATCACGCATTTGAGGTGATGGTTTTGTTACGGTGTCTGATCTCAAATCTATATTAGTCATGGTGGAATGCTCTCACATTTGCTTTTCTTGCGTCGGTCCAAATAACAAGTGCCATCGCGCCCATTACAAGGCCTCCACCCATGATAATTCTTAATGTTATTGGATCACTCTGAAAGTAGAAACCAAATAAAACCGCAAATGGTGTCTCAGTTGCAAGTAGCACACTGGCTACCGTTGCACTCATAACTGACTGTGCTTTAGTTTGAACTAAAAATGCCAGGAAGGTTGCAAAGAAAGCGGTATAGAAAATTGCTACCCACACAGTCTGGTCTGGCGCCATTTGAAAACCATCCTTAGCCGCAAACAAAGATGTAATTAAAGCCACAGTAGCTATTTGAATTACAGTTAACGCATAGGTATTTCCTCCATCACTCCATTCACCAAGTGCAACAAAGTGTGCTCCATATATTAATGCTGAGACTAAAACCAGTAACTCTCCAAAACCAATTTTTACACCATCATAAGAGATTAAGAATAGTCCAATTGTTGCAATCATCACTGAAAGCCATTGCATCCCTAGGACGTGACGTTTAAGTAGAATAAGTGAAATTAATGGTGTAAAAACCAAATATAAACCGGTAATAAATCCGGTATTCGACACAGTTGTTTTAGTTAATCCATAAGTTTGGAAAATATAGCCAGCACCCAATAAAACTCCAGCTGCAATTCCTTGCAAAACAAACCTTCGAGAAAGTCCTTTGAATACGGTAGGTCTATAAAGAAACATAAGCAAAAAGGCAAGTACAAACCTTGATGCTAGAAATGAAAAGACATTTTGACGCTCTAGTGAGTCTTTCATAATTACAAATGAGCTACCCCAGATTGCGGCGACGGTAGCCATAGCTATATAAAGAATTGGCTTACTTCTCATTTTTGCTTCGCATTTTCTTAAGAAGTGCTACTTCACTTCCATGTTCTGGCTCAGCACCAGGAGTTTCCAAAATAAGTGGAGCATTTAAAATTGCCGGATGAGATACCAATTCATTAAATGGCTTAGTTCCGATCTCGCCCTTACCAATATTTTGATGTCTATCTTTCAAGTTACCACAAATATCCATGGAGTCGTTTACATGTATTAACTTGATGCGTTCTACTCCAACTAATTTAACCAGGAGATCAATAGTTTCTGTCATACCACCGGGCTTTTTGATGTCATGACCAGCCGCAAATACATGGCAGGTATCAAGGCAAACTCCAACTTTTGGATGCCATTCTAGAGCATCAAAATATTTTATTAGGTCATCTAATTTTTTTACTAGCGACTGACCCTGTCCGGCTGTTGGTTCCAGTAGTAACCACGGATCTTCATCCTTTAAATTATTAAGAATTGGCATTACACCTTCATGAATCTGTTTCCATGCTTGCGGAACGTGAGACTCATCAACCGCAGAACCAGTATGAACAACAACACCATGTGCGCCAATTTCATATCCACGTTTAAGGGAATACGCGGTAGCGGTAAGTGAGTTTTCATAAGTAGATTGTGTTGGTGAACCCAGATTAATTAAAAATGATGCATGGACATAGGGCTTAATATCATGTTCTGCTGTCTTTATTTTAAATGCTTCATCCATTGTTGGGTTTGGTGTTGACGTCGCCCAGGTTCTCGGACTGGATGCAAATACCTGTATTGCTTCAGCTTTAATTGTTAAAGCATATTCAATTGATCGAGTTGCCATCCCACCTGAGGTCGGTACATGTGCTCCGATACGAATCGAGCTTTTTTCTACTGCCACTTGGTGAGCCTACCTGAGAGTGATACGACCGCTTTATCTAAGAGTAAGAGTGATTTTCGTGCCCTGCTTAACTTTGCTTCCAATAGATGGCGAGATGTTATTTACCTTACCTACTCCCTTAATAACTACGCGTAACCCCAAGTTTTCAAGGTCTAATAGTGCGTCATTTTTGCTTTTGCCTAATACATTCGGCACATAGACAAATTCTGGTCCCTTGGATATCACTAATTCAACTTTGCTGGCTTTACTTATACTATCTGATTTTTCTGGTAACTGAGTAATTACCTGGCCCTTAAAAATACTCTCACTAAATTTATAAGAAGCGTTAACATCAAAGCCTAAATCAGTTAGTTCAGAGAGCGCCTGCTCTCCGCTTTTCCCAACGTAAGACGCAAGTACTAGCTTTTCAACTCCTTTACTAACAATCAAATTAATAATAGTTTTTCTTTTTACTTCAGTAGAATCCTTTGGATCCGAGGCTATTACATATCCTGCAGAAATTTTCATGTCAAATGACTCACTTATATTTCCTACGGTTAATCCTAAATCAGATAGCTGAGCAGATGCAGTATCAGGTGTTAAGCCTTTAAGCACCGGAACAATTATTCGCTCCTGCCCCTTAGAAATTATCAGACCAACTTTACTAGTAGGAGCTACTTTGCTTCCACCTCCTGGCTTAGTTTGAATAATCTTCCCCTTAGGAACATTTTCGCTATAAACTTCCTCAATTAATTGACTTTCTAACCCTATTAAACCAAGGGATTTCTTTGCCTCACTTTGATTCATTCCGACTAGAGATGGAACTGTAATCTTTCCAATACCAGATAATTTATAAGCTCCGAAAATTAAAGAGATGAGTAATAAAAAAGCAATTATTCGATTTCGTTTTACTCTTTTAGAGAGTTTACGCTTTCTGGTACCAATCGATTCTTCAGCTTTCACTTCTTTAATTGGTTTGGTGGAAATTAATTGGGAGGTTTTTTCTTTAATATTTTCAAACGCTAGACCAACTGAAACCTTACCCCGCGAAGATATTTTTTTCACAGTAGATGGCGGCAAATCAAGTTCTAAACTCATTTGGCGCTTTTTTGGATCAATTTTAGATTGAATTTCGCGAAGTTTACTGAGTAACTCCTCAGCATTTTTTGGCCGCTGATCTGGGTTTGGTGCAGTTGCAGCATAAACAAGTTCGGCAATTGCTACAGGAATTTCACCTTTGATACCTTTTATATTTGGTATGCGTTCATTTACATGTCGGTAAGCAATCTGGATAGGTGTCTCACCTTCGTATGGTTTAGAACCAATTAGCATTTCATATAAAACAATACCAACTGCATAGATATCACTTCTTGCGTCAGCAACTCCGCGTTGAACCTGTTCTGGAGATAAATATGAAACACTTCCAAGTACCACACTTGACTCAACGGTTAAAGTTTGACCCATTGCCATATTTCGTGCCAAACCAAAATCAGCAACTTTTACCCTACCATCTTTAGAAATCAAAATATTTTCAGGCTTAATATCTCTATGAATAATTCCAACACGGTGAGCCGCCGATAGAGCACTTAGAACCGGATTAATAAACTGAAACATTTGCTCAACTGTTAGCGCCCCTTGTTGATTAAGGTAATCGCGAAGTGTGCTGCCCTCTACTAACTCCATGACAAGAAATACCGCTGGTGGACCATTTTCATTCCAACCCTGATCTTGAATTGAAACAATATTAGGATGAGATAGGGCAGCGGTTGCTTTTGCTTCCTTGATAAACCTAGATACAAATGCTTCATCACTTGCTAAGTGTGCATGCATAATCTTTACAGCAACTGGTCGATCTAATCTGGTATCAATACCTGCATAAATTGTTGCCATTCCACCGGATGCTATTAGTCGTTGTAATAAGTAACGGCTATCTATCAACTCACCCGTTAGATCAGACACGGTGAAAGTTTAGAGAATTAGTCTTAGAATCAGAGTTTATGGCGCGCCAGTTAGGGTGTAATCCGCCTTATTTCTAGTTGATTCTACTAAAAAATGAGTATTTTGATCTATCAAGAATTTCGCCATTTTATCTCGAACCTGTTCGCCATCTCGAGTTACAACTCGTTCTAATCCAACTAAAGGGTCGATTTCCATCCAAATTATTTTCTTCAGGTAACTTCTAAAGCTATTTTGCCCGGCACCGACGCCTTCTAGTATTAAAAAATCGCATTTATCAACAATTTTTTGATTATCGAATCTATTCAACTGCCAATTAAAACATTGGTATTTAACTGGAAGATTACTTGAAAATGGTTCCAATATTTGAGTTAAAACTCGATCTTTTAACTTTTGCGAGAGTGGGTCCTCCCAGCCATCGTAGAGATCATCCATATGCACTACTTCAACGCTAGGCAAATCTTTTAAGAGATTAAGTGCAAGTGTAGTTTTACCACTGCCCGCAACGCCATCGATAGCAATTATGCAGGGAGTATCTGAATTTATTTCTAGCATGTCAGATAGCAAATTAAAATAGTGCATCTTAATTAATCACTCTTAGTTGATTCTTTTCCCCATCGAATCCAACCCCAAATTGCTATCAAAGTAAATATTAGGTAAAGAAAGCTAGTTAGTAACAACTTACCGGTAAAGTATTGATACGTATAGGCAGCATCTACGATAAACCATAGTGGCCAAGCCTCGTATCGTTGCCAAACCATTAGCAGCTGCGCCACAACACTTCCGACAAAGCCAAAAGATTCTATAGCTGATGAAGTTGCACCTATGTTTATTAGTAGGGGCCAAATAATTAATGAGGAAATTGCAACCAATACAAATGTAAGAAACCTTTCAATATTAGTGGATTTTCTAGGCTTTGCTCCAGTAGCCCCCCAACCGAACCATCCCAAAATCCCGCCAGCTATAAAAATAAACTGAAGTGAAGCACTTGCATAGTAGGCAGATTGAAAAAATAATATTGAATAGAGAAGGCTGCTTACGCCCCACCATGGCCATGTTGAACGGGGTCCTAATACACCTAGAATTACTCCAATAAGGGATGTAGCGAATGCAAATATCTCCAATAAAGACATGATTTTTTCCTTTCCAATTCGCATTACCGAACTGGTCAACCGGTCGGCTTGAATTTCAAGCCCTCTCAGCTAAATTTCTTAGCTCCCGTATGGGTAATTCTAGTAGGTAGAGTATAAAAATTGTCTATAGTTTGCTTGTGCTTAAGTTTAGTTACACTGCGATGCTAATTTTTACGGTTGTTGGCTCATTTTGGTTGGAAGTTGTCTATAAAATAGGTGTTTTGAAAAGAATTAAGCGGATAATCATGAGCGTGCTTCCAGTTTCAATTTTTTTCTTAATTTGGGATGCTTACGCAATTGCTAGAGGTCATTGGTACTTTGATAAACAACAAATCTTGGGGATTATTGGTCCATTTGATATACCGCTTGAAGAGTTCCTCTTCTTCATCATCGTACCTATGGCTGCAATTATGACTATTGAGGCGGTTCGTAACATTAAGCGCCATTGGAAAGTAGGGGATGAGTGATGATCTACTCAGATATCGCAATTTTCGCTCTGTTATTTGCGGTTTTCTTTGATTTATTTTTAATTAAGACTCAACTACTAACTCGTGCAGTATTTTGGACGAGTTATGGAATTATCCTGCCGTTTCAATTAATTACTAATTGGTGGCTCACATCCCGAGATATTGTTATGTATAACCCGGAGGCAATTATGGGAATTAGAATTGCATCAGCGCCCTTAGAAGATCTACTTTTTGGGTTTGCACTTGTACTTTCTGTGATGGCAATGTGGGTTTATTGGGGGAGGAAAGGAGTACAGAAGCAGTAGTTATCTAAATTTACGGGCACGAAGATAAGCGGGAGCAGCTACCTTAAATCTTCGCCAATTTGATGTTTTGGCCCTTTTATTAAAAATTTGATAATCAATTTTCTCAACTTCATCAACTATTCCACAGTAAAGTTCACTCGCAGCTTCAATACATGCCCTGCTATCTGGTGACAACATCCTTATTCCATCTGTTGACTCTTTTTGAAGCCTTCTCACTCTTGCGATTTGTTCTTTGAGTGCATTTTTTATTTGGTTGGTAGTGACTTTATTCTCAAGCATTTCTCTATCTACCCCATGTGATTGCAACTCTGTAATTGGTAAATAAACTCGTCCTCGATCTAAATCCTCACCAACATCTCTAATGAAATTAGCAAGTTGAAATGCGATACCAAGCTTTTCTGCTGCTACGTTTACTTCATCAATTGATACCCCTGGCGTTATTCCAATTATCGGGACCATTTGTAACCCAATGACCGCAGCTGAACCGTATATATACTCCTGTAAATCCTCATATGTGTTGTACTCGGTAATTGATAGATCCATGCTCATTGAGTGAAGGAAGGCTTCAAAGTATTGAATTGGAATATTAAATCTTTTAACTGTATCAACTAATGCTCGACCAACATGGTCGGTGCTACTACCAGTTTTAATATCAGCAAGTACGCTCTCGCCCCATCGCTTTAGTGATTTTGCTTTATCCTCATCACTTAACGTAGAAGAGAGATCATCAACAATCTCATCTGCAAATCTAGCGAAACCATATAGGGCATGTACGAAAGGTCGTTTTGCGGGCGGCAATAGAAGTGTTGCAAGATAATAAGTTTTGCCATGAAGTGAATTTAGGCGTTTGCACTCTAAGTACGAATCTCTCAAAGCTAGTTCAGTAATTCCAGCCTTGGTTAACTCATCCATATTTTATTTAACTGGTCCAACAATGCGCTCAGCGGCAAGCCTGCCTGAGATTAATACCATTGGCACTCCTACACCTGGTTGTGTGCCAGAACCAGCGAAGACAACATTTTCAAAACCTTTTGCCAAATTCTTTGGTCGAAATGGACCGGTTTGGAAAAAAGTGTGTGCGCTAGCGAATGGCGCTCCTTGCTCCATTCCTTGCTCCTGCCAATCTAAAGGTGTGGTCATCTGTTCTACCTCAATACCATCACCAAAACCTTTGTACCCGCGCTCCTCCAACGCCTTAATCATTTCATCTCGGTATCGCGGACCAACTTTCTTCCAATCAATATCAGCAGTTAAGTTTGGCGTTGGAAACAGAACGTAATAGGAAGATTTACCAGCTGGCGCAAGAGATGGATCATCTTTAGAGGGTACTGTTACTAAAATGCTAGGATCACTCATTAATTTTTTCTTGTTAATAAGTTCATCAAATACTCCATCCCATGACTTACCAAAATGAATATTATGGTGAGCAAGGTGTTCATAACTCTTGTTTGAGCCAATTAATAAAGTTACGCAGGAAGGAGAGTATTTAAGTCGCTTAACAGATAGTGGTTGCTTACCTAGTAGATCCCGCCATGCAACTGGCAAGTCTGGATTTAGAACAACAACGTCACAGGCAATTCTCTCGCCTGTATCAGTCAAAACAGCAGTCGCTCTACCGTTTATTTTTTCGATTGATGTGACCGTTGTACTGTATTTAAAAACTACGCCATGCTTTTGTGCTGCGGCGGCTAGTGCTCGCGGTACGGCATGCATTCCACCTTTAGGAAAGAAAACTCCATTTACTGAATCCATATATGCAATCACTGCATAGATAGCTAAAGCTTGCTGCGGACTTACACCGGCATACATAGCTTGAAATGAGTAAACTTTTTGAGTCCGTGGATCTTTCAAAAACTGGTTTACTTTTGGAGCTAATCTGCGAAATCCACCTAGCGCAATTAATTTGGCTAAATTCGGTGTAAGTAAATTTAGTGGTGAATCAATATTACGATCAATAAAATCCTTCATTTCATACTTATACAACTTAGTAACAAAGTCAACGTAGCGCCCGTAGCCTTCAGCCTCTTTTGCACTTATAGTTTTTGCGATTTCCAACTGCATTTGATTTGTATCTGCGTGCACATCTAACTGTGATCCGTCATGGTAGAAGGCTCTGTATAAAGGCTCTAGTGGAACAAGATCTAACCAGTCCTTAATATTCTCGCCAACACAAGCCAAGGCATCTGAGATTAAATCAGGCATAGTAAGCACTGAAGGGCCAGTATCAAATGCGTAACCTGATTTATTAAGCAACCCATTTCGTCCACCTGGGACTGATTCACGTTCGATGACTGTAACTTTACGCCCAGCACCAGCCAGTCTTAGTGCGGCACTTAGCCCAGCCAGCCCAGCTCCAACAATTACAACATGATCAGTAGCGCCTTTTACTCGTGCCGTCATTAATTAAATCTTTCTATTGGTAGCAATGATTGCTAGATCAGTTAGCAGGTCAACCCCAAGCGTACTAATTCCACCATGCGTTAATGCAGAAAGAGCAGAGTCTGTTAGCCTGGTAATCATACTTTCGATGTGAGAATCAGCACCTGTATTTATAATAATCTCCTGTAAAGTAGAAACTTGTTCAGCCGTCATGTTTGGATCACCAAATTTTGCTTGTATCTCGTCAAGTTGAGACTTACTAGCCCGATCCATGGTTACCGCCATTAATACAGTTCGCTTTCCCTCCCTTAAATCATCACCAGCTGGCTTTCCAGTTTGAGATGGATCACCAAAAACTCCTAGCAAATCATCACGTAACTGAAACGCTTCACCAAGAGGAATACCATACTCAGTGTATGCATTAATCAATTCATTAGGAGCACCTACTAAGGTAGCACCAAAATGTAATGGTCTTTGAATTGTATATTTACCAGATTTAAACCTAGCAACCTTAAGAGATCGTTCAATACTTTGGCTACCTAATGCTTGTTCATATACATCTAGATATTGCCCTGCCATTAATTCAACCCTCATTTCGTCGTAAACTGTTAGTGATCTAATTAATTGATCATTTGTAATTCCAGAAGTATGTAGCATTTGCGCCGACCAAATTAATGCTAGATCGCCAATTAAAATCGCAGCTGATTCTCCAAACTGAGATGCTGATCCAGATAAATTTTTATTGCTATGCATCTGCTCAAAAGCCTTATGAATACTGGGAGCCCCACGTCTTGTGTCAGATCCATCCATTACATCATCATGAATTAGGGCGCATACATGTATTAATTCCAGTGAGGAAATTGCCTTAATGATCTCCGGAGAGGTTTCACCTCCCGCGCCTAACATGCCAACATATGCAAACAATGGTCTTAGTCTCTTGCCGCTATCTAATAAAAACTTTTCAATTCCAACTGCAACTGGATCTAGCTCTGGGCCAATTTTTGCGAGGTTGATGTTTTCATCCTTGATAAAGGCCGAAAGTGCCTGATTTATCTCAGAGCGCATAGAGTTAATATCGTTGGTAGAAGAAAAACTCACGGCGCAACGGTACCCTGCCTTCTGTGAACGAATATCTGAAAACCACCACCTTCTCGCTCGAGTTTTTCCCGCCCAAAGACTCGATTGGAGAGGAACGTTTATGGCAGGCTCTTTCACAACTTCAACCACTTAAACCTGATTTTGTCTCCGTTACATACGGAGCAGGTGGTTCAACTCGCGATCGCACAATAAGAGTTACAACTGAGATAACAGACCGCACGTCGATCCCGACCGTGGCACATTTAACCTGCGTTGGCTCAACAAAAACAGAGTTGGTCGAGATTTTAAATCAATATAAAAGTGCTGGGATTAAAAGCATCATGGCATTACGTGGAGATCCAGCAGGGGGTCCCAGAGCGGCATGGCAAAAAATCGAAGATGGATTTGATCATGCAGATCAACTAGTTCAATTAGCTGCGAGTTTAGGAGATTTTAAAATTGGGGTTGGTGCATTTCCAGACGGGCATCCGGCATCGGGTTTTGATTTTGATAAGGATGTGGATGTCCTAATCCGGAAAGAAGAGTTAGGCGCTACCTTTGCGACAACACAATTTTTCTTAGAATCAAGAAAATGGCATCAGTTAGTTGAACGATTACTAAAACGTGGATCTAAATTGCCTGTCATAGCAGGGATACTTCCAATTACAAATTTGAAACAATTAGATCGGATGGTTGAATTAAGTGGTGTACCAATTCCGGTTGCAGTTTCCAAGCGATTTGAAAAATATTTAAACTCTCCAGAAGATATAAAGAAGGTTGGAGTAGAGATTGCAACTGAATTAGGTGAGGAACTCATTTCTCTGGGTGTTCCAGGACTTCATTTTTATACAATGAATACTGCTAGCTCAACTATTTCCATAGCAAAAAATTTGGAGTTACTAAGGTGATAAGCACTAATGAATTCCTCGCTTCTTGGAGTCGAATGCATGGCGATATAAAGATTGCCGGCATTGTCCGAACTTGGTTAGTTGTTTCTTACAAAATAGCTAAATTGCTTTCTCGATTAAAATTCACTCCAAACAAACTTACAATCCTTGGTTTAGTTTTTGGAGTTCTGCTATTTATTTGTGCTCAGTCACCTTGGGCGCCAATTCTTTTAATTATTTCGCTAATTTGTGATGGGGTAGATGGAAGTTTGGCAATTTTTACATCTACTTCAACAAGGTGGGGGGCAATTCTTGATTCAATTATCGACCGAATCACTGAATTTTTTTGGATACTTGCAATATACAAAATAGGAGCGGATGAAAGATTACTCCTAGTTGTGATTGTAATAGCTAGCATTCAGGAGTACACAAGGTCAAGAGCTGGTGGGTTAGGTTTACAGCAAATTGGAGTTGTTACTCTTGCCGAAAGACCCGTTAGGGCTTCCTTTATTTTCACATTATTTGTTGCATATGCAATGAAACTTTCAATTATGAATCAGATAGTTCTAATCTGGTTATTGTTACAGATAATAAGTTTCTTTATGATTTTTAGATTTACTTATCTGAAATTAGGTTAGGCTTTACCAATCGCCCTTGCAACTATATTAGCGCTAATACCAACAAGCGGTAATCCACCACCAGGATGTGACGATCCACCAACACAAAACAACCCTTTGATTTTTGAACGATTTTTAGCGCGTAAGAATGCTGAAGTGGTTGAATTGCTGGAGCTACCGTAAATTGAACCACCAGGAGCCATTGCATAATTTTCAAGATCTGCCGGTGTTCTATATTTCAAGAAATCCAACCTGGGTGAAACATTCAATCCTAGTTGATCTAATTTACTTATAATTTTTTGTGCATACTCAGCACCTCCACTATTCCAATTCCAACCGCCTTCTACCTGATGTCTTGGCGCATTAACTAACACAAACCAAGCTTCTTTATTTTCTCCCTTAGTCATATCTGGATCATTTGGGGCACAAACATAAATTGTTGGATTATTTACCGGGATTTTATTTATAAAAATATCGTTAAACTCAGCATCATAATCTGCAGGGAAGTAAACGTTATGATGATTAATTTTTACTGACTTACTTTTTAAATTGTCTAAACCGATTAAAAGTGAAAATCCAGAAAGAGATTTAGTTGAAAATTTTAACTTCCTTCTCTCACTATTTGCTAATCTGATATTTCTCGGAATCAAATTATTATAAACAAGTTCAACATCCGAGTTCGCTACAACTAAGTCGCTTTTTATTTCACGATTATCTTGAAGTTTAATTCCTCTCACTTTGGAATTATCAACTTGAATTTGAGTTACCTGTGAATTAAATTCAAATTTAACACCCAATTCCAAGCAGCGCTGTTCTAGAGCCACTGATAGCTGACCGATACCGCCTTTGATGTGCCATGCTCCAAAGGCGCTTTCTACGAAAGCGATTGTAAGAAGTGCTGCAGGCGCTTTTCGTGGATCACTTCCAGTGTAAGTTGCGTAACGATCTACGATCATTTGCAGGCGTGGATCTAATTTCATTTTTTTACTCAAAGATCGAAGAGAAGTAAATGGTGAAATATCTTTAATACTAGAAATTAAATCTTTACGCTTTAGTAGTGAAAAAATAGATTTTAACTCAGATTCAATAAATGGTTCACGGGAAACTTCCCACATTTTTTCTGACTTTTGAATTATTTCCTTCCATTGTTTGCTTGCTAATGGGCCAAATGATTTTTCAATTTCAAGGTATGTGGCGGGGTTAGATAGGTTTGGAAAAACAACTGAACTTCCATCTGCAAAATTATAATTAAACGCTGGATCAACTGGTTCTAGATCTAAAATGTGCTCAATTCTTTTGCCAGTTTTTAGGAATAGATCGCGATAAACTGCTGGTAAGGTAAGTAGCGACGGACCTGTGTCAAATGCATAGTCACCAAACCATTCTGTACGACATTTACCACCAGATCGATCGCTGTTTTCGAAAATACTTACTTCATGTCCATTTTTTGCAAGCCTAGCAGCAGCACTCATACCACCTATGCCTGCGCCAATAACTGATATTTTTGCCATTTAAATCACTGATCGATCTCGCCAAGTTAAATTGCCTGTCAATTTTCCAAACCACGAGTATGTGATTAAGCAAAATAAAAATAAAATAGCAAACGGGTGCAGTATGGCTGTATTTGGCAAAGCTCCTGTTCTTAACGATGAAACAACCCTACTTAGAACTATGAGAGCAAATCCAATAAATGCCGTTTCTGAACCTGATATTGATAAAATAAATGGAAGAACACTTGAAAGAAATAAAATTACAATTATGAATACTGTTCCAAATATTGAGCCAAAAGCTCGCCATAGTGATTTTTGATAACCCTTAATCATCTCAATTCCAGATTGGTACATGTGACATTCTGCTACCTGACTTCCTTCAGCAACACCACCCTTAAAACCAGTTTTCAAAAGCTGTTTTGCAAGCATTAGATCATCAAGCACCTCAGATTTAATTGCTTTATGCCCGCCAGATGATAGGTAAGCATCTTTCTTCACAATAAAAAACTGCCCATTTGCTACTGCCATAGATTTAATACCAAACTGCTGACTGACTTTTAATGGCACAGATGATAGCCACGACCATTGTAAAAGTGGTTGGAATAATCTTTGCAGGAAGCCTTTGGTAATTTGCTTAGGGTAGGGAGAAATAAAATCCCATTTATCCATCGCATTAATTGCTGAAGCAACTGCGTATTTTGAAAGTCTCACATCCGCATCAATAAAAACTAGATATTTGCCGCCACTTATAGCTGCAAGCTGATGCAAAGCCCACACCTTACCGAGCCAATTATCAGGTAGAGGTCTGCCATCTACAACTTTGATATTAGTAAATTTCGAAAGCTTTTCCTTTGTTCTATCTGAGGAGTTATCATCTATGGCAATTACCTCAAAATTGCCGAGTCCAATTTGTCCCAGAGCTAACTTAATACAATCATCCACATTTTTCTCTTCGTTTCGCATAGGAATTAATATCGAAACAAACTCATCAATTTTACTAGGAGAATTACGAACTACTTTAATTGTTAAGCTATTAACAACAACTAATAGCAGAGCGATGCTAGAAAGTGCGAGAGAAATTTCCATTAATTATTTGCAGGTGGACCAAATCGAAGTAAAAAAATATATGGAAGCAGTATTAATCCAAATAAGATACCACCAATTAATGCAACTCCAGATCTATCAAAAAAGAAAAGATTTCCAATAACTCCGGCAAACCATGTCCAAAGTAAAAAAAAGTCTGGTATCGCGGTACTCATTCCTACTTTTCTTCTATCAAATCTTAAAAATTTATTTAATATCCCCATTAAGCCCATTCCAGTTAGCAACCAACCGAATGCATTAGATAGTGGAATCTCTGGCTGAAATGGAATATGAGATCCGGTAAAATCCCAGGTCCATCTCTGTGCTGCAACCATTTGTGGATCTAGAAATAAATCCCACGCCATCATGCCAAGTCCACCGTAGAGGAATACCCAACTTTTAGTTACCTTGCGAGCAGCAATAAGCAAAGGGTGGGCAAGCATTACCCAAGCAAATGGAACGACTAGTGGTACGCCAAATATTTGGTAACCCAATGTGCCTGAGTATTCATAACTTCCAAAAGGCCAACCTGTCTTGCTACCAACTTGTTCAACAATTAAAGCGTAAGTAAATGTTGTAGTTAGAAAAATTAGCGAGTAGTTAATTCCATAAGCGAGCCAGGCATGTATACACATAGCAGCAGCAGCCCAGTAGACAGTTGCAATTGTGACGACTCTTAATGGCTCCCCGTCAATTAATGGATAAGAAATTTGAAGTGCAATTGCAATGGCTGTGGTTGCGTATAAGACAAATATCTTCAATGTTGACACTTGACGGCGGCTATTCTTTCTTGGGTAAAACTGACGCAATGACATGGGGTAATTGTGCCGTATTACTTAAGATTGCCTCGCTCTTGTATAACTGCAAAGCGAGAAAATAACTCCTCTGAGTACCACTTATTCAGATGGGTCGCCTTAATTGCCTGAGCATGAGCCTGTCCTTTATAGGCAAACTCCCGAAGTGATGCAGTACTTTCCCAGATTGAAAACGTACCTTGAAGGCCGATTGGTGCCTCGCCAATCCCGATGGCACTAATTAAGCCGGGAGATTTATGCAAACTTGTAGTTACTGGAGGAACAGCTCGCCAAAAAATTAGATTCTTTCTCCAAACAATTCTAGCTCTTGTAATGGCTGCAACCTTTCCATCCCAATCAAATAATTCAGTCAAAAACGGCTGTTGTTTTGACCATAAGCCATGAGCTGAAATATTTCGAAGAACAACGCGGTATTCATCAGATGAAATTTTTTGCCAACCCTTTATTACCTTTGAGTTATCAATTTCTTCTATGTAAGACTCTGCTGTAGTTAATAGTAAGCCCCAACGATATTGATCTGCATCCCTTGGTGAAAAACTCTCACCTTTTCCAGTACCAAGTGATTTTACGAATTTTATATTCGCCATCTTTTTCAAAGAAATTCTATTAATTGCCATAAACAAAAGTGCGATAGGTAAAAATATTTTTTTGATTCTCCAAAAATAGACTAAGGTGATCATTGATTTATTTTAGTCGTTGCAAATATTTCAGGAAGAACTTCATTTGGGCTATCCCACATAGGGGCATGACCAGTTTCAGGTAATATTACCCACTTTGCATGGGATGGTGCGAGCGATCTTTCTTGACAAGTTTTTTCTGGCAGGGTGTGATCACTATCTCCAAAAATTATTGTAATAGGAATATCAGATGATATTTGCTTGTCAAATCTCTTTCCTAGAAGTGCATCCCAGGCTGGAAAGTACCCAGTGGATTTGGCCATCGCGGTTGTAGCATCAAGGCAGATTTCATAACTTAATTCTTTCCAACGAGGTGACACCGTTTCAAAGCCAATCTTTTTTGCCCAATTATAATTTAACAGGGATGGCGCTATTTTTTCGACACCATTTGCCATAACTCTTAAAGCAACCTCACCCGGGTAGCGAGAAGAAAAAGGTGTTAGCCAAAGACCTGCAGGAGCTAAAGCTGTTATTGACCTTACTGAACTTGGTTTTATAACTGCCATCTCAAAACTAATCCAACCACCAAGTGAATTTGCAACTATATCAAACTCATCGAATCCTAATTCTTGTAAATTTTTATGCACCAATTTAGCAAGAGAGGTGGGATCCATACTTTGCATTGGCGAGAAAGGAGTATTCCCATGACCTGGTAAATCTAGAGTTATCACCTTAAATTCTTTAGCCAGAGCTGGAATGATTGGCTTCCAAGCTGTTGCTGCAGATCCCATGCCGTGAATTAGCACGATAGCAGGGCCATCTCCATGAGTCTGAATTGAAAGCTTCATGTAGGTAAGATTACCTTCTAATGCAAAATCTAGATGCTGCTGAATTTGCCCAGAAGATTTCTCAGTCCAGTGTGGTTTTGCTTGATGTTCGAACACCGGCCGAATTTAACGAAGGACATATTCCCAATGCGGTTAATATTGATGTTCTTGCAGAATACTTCACTGCTGATATTGAAACTTTAGATAAAAGTAGGGAGTATGCAATTTACTGCAGATCTGGCAAAAGATCAGTAGATGCTGCTTATGTTATGGGTGAAGCAGGTTTTGATAAAACATATAATTTAACTGGTGGAATTATTGAGTGGCTCGAGGCAGGAAAACCAACTGTTAGTTAGTGTCAAACAGTGTTGGAATTAAGTCTTCAACTAGTTTACGAATTTGATCTCTAATTGGCCTGACATCTGCAACAGAACGACCGGCCGGATCTGGTAATACCCAATCTAGGTAGCGTTTGCCCGGGAAAAATGGACACGCATCTCCACAACCCATTGTGATAACTACATCAGATTGCTCAACCGCTGTTGTAGTTAAAACCTTTGGTTGCTCATTTGAAATATCGATGCCAACCTCTTTTAGTGCCTCAACAACAGCTTGATTAATTGAGTTAGCTGGAGCGGATCCGGCTGATCTAACCTCAACCCTGCCAGCGGAAAGATGAGTTAGAAAAGCAGCTGCCATTTGAGATCTACCTGCGTTATGAACGCAAACGAATAAAACTGAAGGCTTACTCATCTTTTTCTAAACCTGGATTTGTTATTTTCTTAGCAATTACCAGGCCAAGAGCAGCGCCAATTATTTGGGCTACTATAAATAAAATAATTGAGCTGGGCGCAATTCCGGTAATTGAATTAGTAAATGATCGGCCAATCGTGATTGCTGGATTAGCAAAAGAGGTGCTTGATGTAAAAAGTATTCCACCAAAGATCCAAAGAGGCGCGTAAATTGCCACTAAGTCCCCTCTATTCGGGAATCTAAGAATTATCCAGAGTAGAACGCAAGTTGAAAGGACTTCAGATAAAAATAAGTTTGGGCCATTTCTTGTTATTAAAGATTGAATTACTGCTGGTTGTTTATAAATTACATTAGCGATTATTACACCTGTAATTGCCCCAAGTATTTGAGAAGATATGTAGTAGGCCCCAACTTTGGGCTCAGTTTTTTTTAGCGTGAGCATTACCAATGTAACTGCTGGATTAAAGTGAGCGCCACTAACTTTCATGCCCAATTTAATTACTGTTGCTAAGCCAATTGCGGTTGCAATAGCGTTGATTAACAGCTGTAGTCCGGAGTCATGAGTAAGTGCTAGTGCCATATGCCCGGAACCAACTATCGAGACTGCCAAGAGTAATGTTCCCAAAAATTCCATACTAACCGCTCGTTGAAGTTTCATTTCCCTACCTAATCTTCACTTAGTAAAAAGCTCAGTACAAATAGTAAATGCTGCAAGGCCAAATAAAAGGAGAGCAAACCCTTGTTTTAGGTGAACAATTGGTGTCTTAGGAGCGATTTTTGAACTTATTCGAGCGACTATAACTGCAGCTACGGCAATAATAATTGGGTAGTGCCAGTTGATTTCTTGCCAGATCGAGTGCTTGGCAATAAATGCAGTTGAGCAGTTTAAAGCAATAATCAAAAGTGATGTGCCCGCTGCTTTATTTTGAGGAGTATGAAAAAACAATACTAATACTGGAATTGCAAGGAACCCACCGCCAATACCAAAAAGCCCAGTGAGGGCTCCGATAAGAAGAGATAGCAGTACCACTGCCCATGCTGGCATACGTTCTTCACTTTGATTAGTAATTGGTGCTCGGAGCATTGAGTAACCAGCGCCAATTAAAACAACTGAAAAACCAATCAAAATAATCTGATCCGGTATCTTATTAATTACTAGACCTAGACCAATATTTGTCAACAACCCTAGCGCCCAAATTATGGTTGCTTCTTTGACAAGTACATCTTTACTTTTAAACTTAGGACCAAGCCCTGCGATTGCTGCAAGGAATACCACGGCAAGTGCTGCAGTAGTGGCATGAATTGGTGAGAAGTTGAATAGGTAAAGCAGGATTGGCACAGAGACCATTGCCCCACCAGCTCCAATAAAACCAAGGACGGCGCCAATAAAACCACCACTAAGGAGAGCTGTAAAAACCAAGCCAATTTCCATAACCTGATACTCCCATAGTTGCCAATGTTTGGGCACAAAAAACCGCCCCCGAGATCAATTCGCAGGGGCGGTTTAAGGTTTACTTAATTAGCTAAAGAAAAGCAGTGTTCCAACGTTGCTTCCGAAATCAGCGCCACCTCGCAGAAGTGCAAAAATAATTAAAGCAGCACCAGCAAGTGACAAATCTTTGAAAAATGCAATAGATTCATTCTGCTTAGCGGTTGCATCACTTTCTTTCCAGAAAGCATGCATTAGGAAAGCGGTTGGAATTAAGAAAATTGCGATTAAAAGTGCGCCTAGGTCAGCATAAAAACCAAGCACAATATAAATTCCACCAAGAACTAGCATTAATCCGCTTAGATATACAGAGAATTTTGCCATTGGTACTTTTTTATACTGAGCATAGCCAGTCATAGCAGCATTCTTTGTAAAGTGGTTGATTCCTGAGCTAATAAATAGAAGTGCAAACAGGATTCGACCAGCGATTAATGCGATTTCAGTAACAGACATTTTATTCCTTACTTTGTTATGACCAATTTGGTCGTTTGGTAATAGGTTAAAGGATACCGTCAGGTATATGAACTAATCTTTGGGGTGTGTTCAATATATTATCTTTATATTATCGATGCACCGCTAGCCTTAAGCGTGGTAAATACTAATGAATGAGCATCTTGCAACTATTTTGCATGTGGATATGGATGCTTTTTATGCATCAGTTGCGGAGAAGGATAATCCAAAATTAAAAGGTAAAGCTGTAGTAGTTGGTGCAGGTAGGAGAGGAGTTGTTTCTGCCGCAAATTACGAAGCGCGAAAATTTGGAATTCGAGCCGCTATGCCAATTTATAAAGCCAAAGCTTTAGCACCTCATGCAATTTTTATAGCACCTGATATGGCTCGCTACGCTGAAGTTTCTGAACATGTTATGAATATATTTAAAGATGTAACGCCATATGTTGAACCAATTTCACTTGATGAGGCTTTCTTAGATGTAACTGGAGCAAAGAAATTACTTGGGAGTGGCAAAGAGATTGCTGATTTGATTAGACGGCGAGTGCAGGCAGAGGAAGGAATAACCTGTTCGGTTGGGATAGCACACAATAAATTTATTGCAAAAATAGCCTCAAATCACTGCAAGCCAAATGGAGTGTTAGAGATTGATTCAACAAAGGTATTGGAGTTTCTTCACCCGCTAGCGGCTAAAGAGATTTGGGGAGTTGGACCTAAGAGCAATGAGCAATTAGCGAAATTAGGTTTGGAAACAGTAGGCGATATTGCTAATACACCCCGAGCGACTTTAATAAGAGTTTTAGGTAAGGCAAATGGCAGCTCTCTCTACGAATTAGCCTGGGGTAGAGATTACCGAGATGTTTTAACTGAACATATTGAAAAAAGTATTAGCGCCTCTGAGACCTTTGATTTTGATTTAGATAGCGAAGAGGAGATCCTAAAAGAGTTTTTACGACTTACTGAAAAAAGTACAGAGCGAATGCGTGAAAAAAATTATGCTGCAAACACAATATCTATTAAGGTCAGATTCTCCGATTTTAAAACAATCTCTAGATCAAAAACTCTTGATTTACCTACTACTGGCACGCAAGAGATATTTGAAGTGGTTAAGAGTTTATACTTATCACTTAATTTAGATCGGGTCTTAATTAGATTAGTTGGCGTGAGCCTAGATTCATTGGTTGAAAATGATGATGTGAAGCAGATGGTATTGGGCGAGCGAAGTAGTGGCTGGCAGCAGGCAGATCGAGCGGTTGATCAGGTT
>JBEGQD010000031.1:0-6385 GCA_041181125.1 Actinomycetota bacterium
CCGGCACGAGTTTGCCCACCTAATGGTCCAACTGAGTAAGAGATTAACTCCACCCCAGCTAATCTGCCCCGGAATTCATCTGGAATGGATTGATTCCATAATGTGGATCTAAAAAGGGCGCTGACCATATCGGAGGCCCCGGCCAAAATTAGAAATAGCAGAATTAAAAAGAGGTTATTAACTAAACCAGAAATTGTTATTGCCACACCCCATCCTAAAGCTGCTAAAAATATCGCCCGACCATGTTTTGAGTAATTTTTAACCCACCCACTAGTAAGTGTTACCAAGATTGAGCCGATAGTTCCGGCGGCATAGAACAATCCAAGTGCCCAAGGTGCGCCAGCCTCCTCTGCCCAAAATGGAAATAGTGCAGTTGGCATTGCAAAAAACATCGCTGATAAATCAACCAGGTATGTGCCCATTAAATCCTTGCGGCTAGTTGCATATTTAACCCCCGCCACCAGGCTGGAAAATGAGGGTTTTTCACTGATTTCAATTGGCGGCACACTCTTAACCTTTATCAAAATAATTAAGGATAAAAAGTAGGTGGCAATATCTAAAATAAATCCTGCGCTAACTCCAAAGATTGAGATTAAAACACCAGCTAAGGATGGGCCAATAATCATGCCCGCCTGCCAACGCAAACTCATCAAGGCACTAGCGGCTGGTAGATCTTGATGTTCAACCAATCTTGGCAATATCGCATCCGCACTTGGTCGCTGCAAACCATCCACTGCGGAAAAGAGTGCGGCGACAGTATAAATCACAGCCAGACTAGGGGAGGGCAGGAGTGAGTTAATTAATAAAATCACCGATAGGAAGAGGGCGGCAAACTCAGTTGCCCAGATCATCTTTTTGCGATCCATATGATCTGCCAGCACTCCACCATAGAGGCCAAAAACCACCAACGGAATAATCTCTACTAAACCAATTAAGCCAACTGCCAAATAGGAGCCAGTTAACTCTTTGACTTGAAAGGGAAGTGCGACGTAGGTAAACATCGAACCAAAGTAGGAGATCAGCCCAGAGAGCCAGAGCCTTCTAAAATCTGGATACTTTTTAAGGGGTGAAAAATCTATTGCTAGATTTGCTTTCACTCACCCTCCGGTGCAGATTGGATTAATTAAAAGATTGATCTGCGGTAGGAAATCTACCCGCTGCCACATCATGTGCAAACTCAGCCACCGCATCCTTCATCTCCTTACGTAAATTTCGATAAGCCTTGGCAAGTTTTGGCATCTTTGCTGTCATTCCCATTAGATCTGTCCAAACTAAGACCTGGGCATCACAATTGACACCTGCGCCAATGCCGATCGTGGGGATTGAAAGCTCCTTTGTAATCTGCGCAGCAAGCTCAGCTGGAACTGCCTCCAACACAATCGCGAAAACTCCCGCTGCCTGCAATGCTTTTGCATCATTAATAATTCGCTGCCCATCATCACCCCGGCCCTGCACCTTAAAACCACCAAGGGCGTGAACAGATTGTGGGGTTAAACCAAGATGACCCATTACTGGAATTCCGGCAGCAATTAATTTTTCGATCTGTGGCACAACCTTGGCGCCACCCTCTAGCTTTACCGCCCCCACCTTTGCCTCTTTAAAAAATCTCACTCCGGTGGCAAGTGCTTGTTCGGGTGAGCTCTCATAGGAGCCAAATGGAAAATCTGCAACCACCATCGCTTTTTGGCTGGCGGTGACTACCGCTCTAGCAAGTGGAATTAACTCATCAACTGTTACTGGGATTGTGTTTTCAAATCCTAAGAAATTATTGCCAGCCGAATCACCCACTAATAAAACTGGAATACCAGCTTGATCAAAGATCTCCGCGGTGATCTGTTCATAACATGTGAGCATCGCCCATTTTTGGCCAGCCTTTTTCTTAGCGGCTAAATCGGCGATAGAAATACGTGAGGTATGAGCATTACTCATTACTTACTCCTTTTAGATCAAGGCCATTACTGGTCCCTGTCTTTACTAGGTGCGCTTACTTTAACTTAACTCCCACCAGGTGCGCCACCTGAGGTACTCTTGAAAAGTGAGTGATACCGGCCAAATCAGAATTGCCCTTGCCCAGATCAACCCAACGGTTGGTGATCTAAGTAAAAATGCAGATCTAATTTCTAAATACGCCTTTGATGCTGCCAACGCAGGTGCGGTAGTTGTGGTTTATCCCGAGATGGTTTTAACCGGCTATCCAGTTGAGGATTTAGCTAATCGGCCATCCTTTAGAGAAGCCTCTATTGCTGCAGTTGAAAAACTTGCGCTTCGAATTAATAGTGAAGGTAATGGCGATTTAACTTTATTAGTTGGCTACTTAGGCCAAAGTGAGGGCGGACGGCCGCAAAACTGTGTGGCAGTTATTTATCGTGGTGAGATTATGGCGACCTATATCAAGCACCACCTGCCAAATTATGGTGTCTTTGATGAGTATCGAAACTTTGCCCCGGGCAATCACTCATTAGTGATCAGAGTTTGTGGGGTTGATATTGGTATTGCAATTTGTGAAGATATTTGGCAAAACGGAGGGCCAGTTGCCGAGCTGGCTAAGCGAAATATTGGATTACTACTAGTTCCAAATGGCTCCCCATTTGAGGTAAATAAAGATGATGCCAGATTAGCCCTTGTGCAACAGCGCTCTATTGAGATCGGCGCCCCACTTGCCTATGTCAATATGACGGGTGGACAAGATGATTTGGTTTTTGATGGCGACACAATTGTTACCTCTCAAACTGGTCAGATAATTGCCAGAGCTCCACAATTTGAAGATGGCTTAATGGTGATTGATCTGGATGTGAAGTTGGCATCTAGTGATCCAGATTTAATTATCTCTAATCCACCAATTTTGAAGTATCAAAAAATCAAGGCCGGTGTGGCAAGAAGGTTGGGGGAGTTAGAGCAGATCTGGCAGGGGTTAGTAATAGGTCTTAGAGATTATGTGGAGAAGAATAATTTTAAAACGGTGATCCTTGGTCTATCTGGCGGAATTGATTCAGCTGTTGTTGCAGCTTTGGCCGCAGATGCAATTGGGGCAAACCGAGTTCATGGTGTGGCGATGCCAAGTAAGTTCTCATCCGAGCACTCATTAGCTGATGCAAAAGAGTTAGCAATGAATATCGGATTGAATTATCGAATAATCGAGATCGCTCCAATGGTGGCAAACTTTATTGAAAACCTGCACCTTTCAGGAGTGGCGGAGGAGAATCTGCAGGCCAGGGTGCGGGGAGTAACTTTGATGGGATTATCAAATCAAGAGGGGCATCTGGTATTAGCCACCGGTAATAAATCTGAGTTGGCAGTCGGTTACTCAACTTTGTATGGGGATGCGGTTGGTGGCTTTGCTCCAATTAAAGATCTATATAAAACCCAAGTTTGGCAATTAGCTAAATGGCGTAATGAGTTGGCAATCTTGCAGGGGCAAACGCCACCAATTCCAGTTAACTCAATTAATAAGGAGCCAAGTGCTGAGTTGCGTCCTGATCAAAAGGACTCTGACTCATTGCCTGATTACAAAGTATTGGATCAGATTTTAGAGATCTATATTGATCAAGATGGAGGTCGGCCAGCTGCGCTCGCCGCCGGCTTTGATGCAGCTCTTGTAGACAAAGTGGTTGCTTTGGTAGACCGTGCTGAGTACAAACGAAGGCAGTATCCACCAGGAACCAAGATCTCTAATCGAGCCTTTGGTAAGGATCGCAGATTGCCGATTACATCACATTGGAATGAGTCTTAATCTTTCTTAAGCGTAATAGTTAAAACACGCAAATGATTTGCAATTAGCCTTAACTCGATTCCTACTTTAGATTTAGCACGTGATTAATTCAATTCAGATCTGGCTGTTTACGCGCCGTCGGGTAATTGATTTTGGTCTTGCAACATCTTGTAGCTGCTAATAATTTCTTTCATCTCATCCTGCTTTGCCTTTTTTTCAATTAACCAATTAATTTTTAGGAGAAATAAATGAAGATTTATAACGACATCACTGAGATATTTGGAAACACCCCGCTAGTTAAAATTAATAAAATAATGGATGGCGCCCCCGCTAATGTTTGGGCAAAGCTTGAGTTTTATAACCCATCGGCAACTGTTAAGGATCGCCTTGCGATTGCCATGGTTGATGCCGCTGAAAAAAGTGGTGAATTAAAGCCAGGTGGCACAATTGTTGAGGCAACCTCAGGAAACACTGGCGTGGCACTGGCTATGGTTGGAGCCGCCCGTGGTTACAAAGTAATTTTAACGATGCCAGAATCTGTCTCAAAGGAGCGTCGTAAATTAATTAAAGCCTATGGAGCTGAGTTAGTTTTAACTCCAGCGGCAGAGGGGATGAAAGGGGCGGTTGCAAGATCTGAGGAGTTAGGAAAATCTGGCGCAGTAATGGTTCGCCAATTTGAAAATGCTGCCGGTCCAATCATTCACCGCAAAACAACTGGTGAAGAAATTTGGCGAGACACTGATGGCAGCGTTGATGTTTTAATCTCTGGAATTGGCACCGGTGGCACAATTACCGGAACCGGACAACTTCTCAAAGAGCGCAAATCAACCATTAAAGTAATTGGGGTTGAACCAGCAGCATCACCTATTTTAAATGGTGGCACACCAGGCTCACACCCGATTCAAGGAATTGGTCCAAACTTTGTGCCACCAGTGTTGGATCGAAATGTTTATGATGAAATTTTAGATGCATCAGCCGAAGATGCAATTAAGTATGCTCGTCGTGCCGGAAGTGAAGAGGGTATCTTGGCTGGCATCTCATCAGGTGCTGCGCTTTGGGCAGCTTCCGTTGTGGCAAAGCGAGATGAGTTTGCTGGAAAAAACATCGTAGTAATCATTCCTTCATTTGGTGAGCGTTATCTTTCAACTGTTTTGTATCAGGATTTAACAGATTAAATGATCAAAGGCATAGTTGAAGATATTGATACTGCGCTAGCTAAGGATCCAGCTGCGCGTAATCGATTAGAGGTTTTACTTACCTATCCTGGGCTTCACGCAGTATGGGGATATCGAATTGCGCATTTTCTTTGGCAAATAAAACTAAAACTTTTAGCTCGTATTTACTCAAATTGGATTCGCGCAGCAACTGGAGTTGAGATTCATCCAGCAGCCAAGATTGGTAGAAGATTTTTCATTGATCATGGCATGGGTGTGGTCATTGGTGCCACCGCAATAGTTGGTGATGATGTGATGATTTATCATGATGTGACCTTGGGTGCTAAATCAGGTGGTAGTGGCAAGCGCCATCCAACTATTGGAAACAATGTGGTGATCGGTGCCGGTGCTCGAATTATTGGAGATATCACTGTGGGCGATGGCGCCAAAGTTTCTGCCAACATGGTGGTAAGTAGAAGTGTTCCTGCCAGTACCAGTGTGGATTCATCGGAGTTTTTCGCAATCTAAGCACGCTTGGCTTGGGTAGATTTTTGCCAGTTAACATAGCCGTAACCAGCATTGGCTTTAATACTGCCTATGACCTCCCCAAGTGATTTAACTAAGCAACAAGACTTTGTGCTTCGCACATTAGAAGAGCGCAACATTAGATTTGTTCGCCTCTGGTTTACCGATGTTTTAGGTTTTTTAAAATCTGTTGCAATCGCACCAGCTGAGTTAGAGAACGCATTCTCTGAAGGTATTGGTTTTGATGGCTCTGCCATTGAAGGTTTTGCCCGAGTAACTGAAGCAGATATGTTGGCAAAACCAGATCCTGCTAGTTTTTCAATTTTGCCATGGCGAACAGAATCTCCCGGGGCAGCTCGAATGTTTTGCGATATCTCACTTCCTGATGGCACACCAGCTTCAGTTGATCCAAGAAGGGTTTTACGTCAAACCTTAGAAAAAGTAGCAAAGCTTGGTTACACCTGTTACACACATCCTGAGATTGAGTTCTTCTTATTTAAAGATGAACCAAAGCCAGGACAGGAGCCAATTCCAGTTGATTCTGCTGGCTACTTTGATCACACACCATCTGTGGTTGGTCATGATTTTAGAAGACAAGCAATTACGATTTTAGAGGCCATGGGAATCTCAGTTGAGTTCTCCCACCATGAAGGCGGTCCTGGTCAACAGGAGATTGATCTTCGATATGCCGATGCGTTATCTACTGCAGATAACATCATGACCTTTAGGCATGTGGTTAAAGAGGTGGCGTTAGATCAAGGTTTTTACGCCTCCTTTATGCCAAAGCCATTTACTAATCATCCAGGCTCTGCCATGCACACCCACATCTCTTTGTTTGAAGGAGAGAAAAATGCATTTTATGAAGAGGGTGCACCTATGCAGTTATCAAGGATTGGTAGATCATTTACTGCTGGAATAATTAAGCACGCATCTGAGATAACTGCAATTACTAATCAATGGGTTAACTCATATAAGAGATTAAGTGGTGGCGGGGAAG
>JBEGQD010000032.1:0-6045 GCA_041181125.1 Actinomycetota bacterium
ATGAAACCAAGAATAACCGCTTGAGCGTAAGTAAAATCCAAAATGAACCAATCTTTGAAATGAAGTTTGGTAGAGTTTAGCAGTGAGCGAGAGTGGCAGTAACGCAAAACCTCTTAATAAGTTCATGAAAATGTTGCGGCCATCACGCACAATTCCGATAACACCGTGGCGGGCTGAGTCAACATGGTCTCTGGGCACGGGAAAACATCACATACAAAGACTCGCGATTTTGATTTTTGGTTTAATTTTTTTTGGCATTGGCGAAGCATTTCTAGTTGTTACCAGACTGGGAAATTCTCCGTGGGTTGTTTTATCTGAAGGTATCTCACTTAACACTCCGTTTAATATTGGTGAATCAACCTTTTTAATTTCAATTGCAGTTCTTGCCTTATGGATTCCACTGAGGCAAAGGCCAGGTTTTGGAACGCTGGCAAACATAGTAGTTATTGCCGCGGCGATCGAAATTGGTTTAGCCCTTATCCCAGAGGTGAATAACTTATATTTAAAGTTTTTTTACATCTTTTTTGGAATTGGTTTAGTTGGTATTGGTTCAGCTCTATACATAACCTGCGGACTAGGAACTGGACCCCGCGATGGCTTAATGACTGGGCTCCACTTCAAGACTGGGGTCAGAGTCGGCAGGGTGAGATTAGGAATTGAAGTTGTAGCATTGAGCATTGGCGCCTTACTAGGCGGCTCATTAGGCGTAGGAACGGCGCTTTTTGCACTTCTCATAGGCCAATCAGTTGCCGTGTCACTAGGTGTCGTAGAGCGCCTTACCGCCAAGTAGCCAATAGATTTATCTCATCCCCCTCGGCTTGTTAGACCGAATCTGACAACATGTCGAAAACACCATGTCTAAAAAACAGAAAGGTACATCCATGCTTGATAGCTTCTTTAAAATCAGTCAGCGTGGCTCAACCGTAGCTCGTGAAGTTCGTGGCGGAGTCGTCACATTTTTCACAATGGCATACATCGTTGCGCTGAATCCATTAATCATCGGTCTTGCTAAAGATGCCGATGGAAAATTTATTGGCGGAGGGGACGCACCTAATCTCGCATTAGTTGCAGCTGCTACCGCATTAATTGCAGGCGTAATGACCATACTTATGGGCGTTGTCGCTAACTTTCCATTAGCTCTTGCTACCGGCCTAGGACTGAACACCTTCGTAGCCGTTGGTATTGCCTCAAAGATGACCTGGGCAGATGCCATGGGCCTAATTGTTCTTGAAGGCATAATTATTTTTATTTTGGTACTCACTGGATTCCGCACAGCGGTCTTCAAAGCTGTACCAAGTCAATTAAAGATCGCTATCTCAGTTGGTATCGGCCTTTTCATCGCGCTAATTGGATTAGTTGATGCTGGCTTTGTTCGCAGAACCGGCTCAGGTCCAGTACCTGTAACGCTTGGCGACAATGGAAACCTTGTTGGTTGGCCAGTACTGGTCTTCGCGTTTGGTCTATTTTTAATGATTGGCCTTAGCGTTAAGAAAATCAAGGGAGCGCTCCTGATTGGAATAGTTGTTACAACTGGTGTTGCAATAGCTGTTGAATCAGCATTTAAAATCGGACCAAACTTTAATGGTGCAACAGGTGCTGTAAATCCAAAAGGTTGGGGCTTAAATGTTCCAGCCCTGCCAGATTCAATTGCTGCAACGCCTAAGTTTGATCTTCTAGGTAAGTTTAACCTTCTCGGTGGGTTTGATCGTATCTCTGTAGTTGCAGCAGTCCTCCTAGTATTTACACTACTTCTAGCTGACTTCTTTGACACAATGGGAACAATGACTGCAATCGGTAGCCAAGCTGGCTTAGTTGATCGTGATGGCAATGTTGAAGGTGCTGAACGCATTCTTCTAGTTGACTCAATCGCGGCTGCAGCTGGTGGAGCTGGTTCAGTTTCATCAAATACTTCATACATTGAATCAGCATCAGGAGTTGGAGAAGGCGCACGTACAGGTCTAGCTTCAGTTGTAACTGGAGTTCTATTCCTGCTTACAACCTTCTTAGCACCTCTTGTTGCAGTTATTCCTTATGAGGCTGCTACCCCAGCTCTTGTAATTGTCGGATTCTTGATGATGAGTCAAATTAAGGGAATTGATTGGGATGACCTTGGAATTGCAATTCCAGCATTCTTAACTATTATCTTGATGCCTTTTACTTACAACATTTCGGTAGGTATTGGAGCAGGATTTGTTTCATTTGTAGTAATTCGCTTATTCCAAGGACGCTCAAAGGATATTCATCCTTTGATGTATCTAGTTTCTGGATTATTCATGATTTACTTCTTGCAATCTCCAATTAATATCTGGACTGCATAATATAAATCAAAGAAAGGGGCGGACCATCTGGTTCGCCCCTTTACCATTTAATTTTTGTTAATCCTTTTTGTGTCAATCGATTATTAGCCTTACTGAAAGGCTTAGAACCAAAAAAACCGCGATATGCTGAAAGCGGACTTGGGTGAGCTGAAACAACTTGATCTTCCCGGTTAAATAACTTACTTACCTTTTGTGCCTCATTTCCCCATAGCAACCCAATGGCTCCATTATCGGCTGCGATCTTAATTATTTGCTCAGTAAAATTCTGCCAGCCAATATCAGAATGTGAATTGGATATTTTTGGAGCGGTTGTAAGAGATCTATTAATTAGCATGACCCCTTGACCTGCCCAATCACTTAAGTCTCCATTAACTCTTTTAACGCCTAGATCTGACTCTAATTCAGTGAAAATATTTTTCAGTGATGCCGGTAATGTTTTAACTTTGCTATTAACTGAAAATGCTAAGCCCATCGCATAATCAGGATTTGGGTACGGATCTTGTCCAATTATTAACACCCTTACCTCATCTGGGTTTATATCTAAACATTTAAATACAGCCTCTTTTTTGGGGATAAAATCTGGAGATAATCTGTCTGATATTGATTTTAGTAGTTCAAGATTTAAAAGATTTTGCCATCTCTTAGGTAGGTAGGGCAATAGATCAACGGGCACGAGCGAAGAACCGACCATTCTCTGACTGAACAGAAATAGCAAGCCCATATGCGGTTGATAAATTATCATCGGTAACTACCGCAGAAATTTCACCTTGGGAAACAACTAATCCATCTCGAAGCAACAACGCATGAGTAGTACCGGCCGGTATCTCTTCAATATGGTGGGTGACAATGACCGTAGCCGGGGCTAGTGGATCTTTTGCGAATAACTCAATTCTCTTAAGTAGATCTTCACGTCCTCCCAGATCAAGTGAAGAGGCCGGCTCGTCTAGTAATAGGAGCTCTGGATCTGCCATAAGGGCACGGGCAATCTGCACTCTTTTTTTCTCTCCTTCACTTAACGAACCAAAAACTCTTTCGCCCAATTCCCTAACTCCCAACGCTGTAAGCAAAGCCATCGCACGTGACTCATCCCAAAGGTCATATTTTTCTTGCCATCTTCCTAACATTGCATAAGCAGCAGTTAAAACTACATCCATAACTAATTCGTCAGATGGCAATTGATCCACTAACGCTGATGAGGTTAATCCGATTCTGGTACGTAATTCAAAAACATCAACCTTACCGAGCTGATCCCCTAAAATATTTATGGTCCCGGTGGTTGGATGTATAAGTGAGGAACAAATCTGCAATAAAGTTGTCTTGCCAGCCCCATTCGGCCCCAAAATTACCCAACGCTGGCCCTCAAGGACTTGCCAATCAAGTGGGCCAAGAATTACCCGATCATCTCTACGCACGCGTATATCCGATAACTCCAATATGGCGCTCATAAGGATGAAAGATACCCCGAGTAACAGGTGAATATGGTTAATCTGAGCCAATGCCGAATGAAAATAAACCCACCTTTACTGGCCTTATTCTAGTTTCAGGCGAAGATCGACCAGGAATTACACAGAAATTGATGTCAGTTCTTTCAGAGTTTTCAGTATCAATCCTAGATATTGAGCAATTAGTTATACGCGAAAGGCTTATTTTAACTGTCTTAATTAGCCTAAATGAATCACATGCAGATGCAATTGCAAATGACTTAAAAGCGCTTGAGGTTGAGCTGGGACTTGACATTGCAATTGACTTTGCAGATCACCAACAGACAAACTCAACTGCATCTAATCTGCATGTGGTAATTATTGCTGATAATTTAAAACCATTAGCTGTTTCTGTGGTTGCATCTGAGCTTGCAAAGATCGGTGCAAATATTACTGCAATACGACGAACTGCTACGCAGCCTGTAATGGCTATTGAGATCGATCTTACCGCCCCTGGTAGAACAATTAAAGAGGTTCAAAGGTTATTAGCAGCGGTTGCCATAGCAAATAAAATTGATCTTGCTGTAGAGCAAGGTGGTGGTATACGAAATGCTAAACGTATAGTTATGTTAGATATGGACTCAACACTAATCCAACAAGAGGTAATTGATCTCCTTGCAAAACACGCAAATGTTCAGGAGCAGGTCTCTTTGATAACAGATAAAGCAATGAAAGGTGAAATGGATTTTGCTCAGTCACTACGTGAAAGAGTTGCTCTACTTTCTGGACTAAGTGAATCAGTTTTGGAGAAAGTGAGAAATGAAATTCAATTAACTCTAGGAGCTGAAAAGTTAATACAAACCTTGCATGCAAAGGGACATAAAGTAGGTGTTGTTTCCGGAGGTTTTCTAGATGTGATTGAGCCAATTTTGCTTGACCTAAAAATTGATTTCTACCGTGCGAATAAGCTACAGATTATTGATGGCAAACTCACAGGAAAAGTTGAGGGTGAAATTATTGATAGAGCAGCAAAATTAAATTCACTTGTTGAGTTTGCTAAAATCGAAGCGGTCCAAATTGCTCAAACAGTTGCCGTAGGTGATGGTGCTAATGATCTAGATATGATTGAGGCGGCTGGCCTAGGTATCGCGTTTAATGCAAAGCCTAAGGTAGCAGCTGCGGCCGCAACAACTATAAATAGCTCAGACCTTTCTGCGGTTCTACTACTTATGGGAGCGCAGAATTAACTTTCAAAATTAGATTCTGCTAATTCTCTTAGTCTAGTAATCATTGAACTTGGGTTTTCATCTTTGTAAACAGCACTTCCAGCAACAAAGCAATTTGCTCCAGCGGCAGCAGCTTGGCCAATTGTTTCAATGGATATTCCACCATCTACCTGTAATGCAATTAGTTCGCCATCATGTGTCCGGATATGAGATCTTGCTTGTGTAATCTTAGGCAGTTGATCACTCATAAATGATTGACCACCAAAACCAGGTTCTACCGTCATTATTAAAAGCATATCTATATCCGACATAAAATCTACAACATCAGAAAATGGTGTATTTGGTTTTATAGCCAGCCCAACTTTTGCACCATTTGATCTGATATCAGAAATTAGTTGCTTAGTATTTTTAGCCGCCTCATAGTGGAACGTTACAGACTCACATCCAATCTCAGCATATTTTGGCGCTAAATTATCTGGATCCTCAATCATTAAGTGGGCATCAACCGGTAATGCGGAGAAGTTAACTATCTCAGTAACTCGCTTGAAATCAAATGTAAAATTAGGAACAAATTTATTATCCATAACATCAAGATGAAGTAGGTCAGAAACTGAGGAAACCTTATCTATTTCGTTCTCTAGATCGCTAAAATTAGCATTCAGGATGCTCGGGTTAATCAGAATTTTTTTATCAATACTCATAATCCTATTTAACCCGCCTTTTGAAATAAAGCCATGAACATTGCATCGGATTGATCCTGATGTGTCCAAAGTTGCATCGTTCCATCTGGATTTAGCCCCTTTTTACTGGTGGCTGAAAAACTCTGAAGCGGTACTAAAACCATATCCTTATAAGCACTAAGAAAATCGATTACCTGCCCCTTTGTTTCAGCGATATGAGGTGAGCAAGTAACATAAGCAATTATTCCACCAGGATTTAGTAAATGATGAGCGCTATTGAGTAGATCCCTTTGCAGTACTACTAATTCTTTCAAATCCTGCAAACTGCGCCGCCATCTTGCCTCTGGTCGCCTACGCAACGCTCCTAGTCCTGTACACGGAGCGTCCACTAATATTCGAT
>JBEGQD010000033.1:0-8850 GCA_041181125.1 Actinomycetota bacterium
CGATCTGGATTCTCAGCTGCAACTAATAAGCCGCAGGTAGTTGGCAAAATATCATTCTCATTTACCGCCGGCACTCCCCAGGTTGGATCTAGCAAGATGCCAGAGGCGGCCTTAGAAAGAGCTGAGGCAACTGCGATTTTGGCTTGGAACATATCCTCATCGGTTGCGGTAACACCAACAGCTGCAAACATTTTCTTTAAGGTGTTGCGTTGATCCATTGCAACAATTGAGAAAATTCCCTCACTGTTGGAAATACTAGATAAGCCATTAAGTGGTCTTGTTACTACCTTTGTCATACTCTCTCTTTTCTCTTCATTAGCGATTGTCTATATCCGGTATTCCGAATTTAGTTTTGTTACTAGCCTGCCGACATGATCTACCAATGAACTATCTCCACCCTGAGCAGTCCAAGAAGCAATAAATGCAGCGCCAAAGGCACCTGGCTCATCAATATTTGAAAAGCGCAGATTTGCTATGACGCTAGATTTAATTTCACGAACACTACGCAATTTTAGCCAACCACCAGAGCCAAGGGCGGTTTTATGCTCGCCCACCACGGCAGCAATTCCATTTAACATCTTTTTATTCTCACTGCTCATGTAATCAAGGGCTGCTGCCCATAAATCATTGGGACCGGCATCACCGGTAAGAACGATTTTCAAATCATTTGAGATCGATTTGCCCTGAGACATATCGATTACATCTTTAAACTTATGATCAGCATCCCAAGCATCATCAATCTCCGCTAACTTCTTACCCTCACGCGCCCCTAAAAGATCAAGAGCTCGGCGCAGCACCAATCCACCGCGGGAGCCGCCAATTAATGAGGTGGCATCTTTTAAGGCATGTCGCCCCGCTGAGACACCAAGTTCGGTGAGTGCAAATCTTTGCTGATCACTTAATGTGCCGGGCACGCTTCGATAGATCACATCGGCAGTTCCAGCTGAGTTAAATATCTGATCAACCCCGGTTGCACCTGAGCCAATTGCACCCACTGAGTGATCATGGCCAGCCACTGTTACCTGCGCTGCCTGCAGCTGCTCTGGAAGTTGGTTGGTACTTACCCCACCCCAACTTTGACCACAAAATCTCTGCTCAGGAATAAATGAATCCTCGACCTGCAAAATATCCTTAGCCCGTTGCCAAAACTTTAAATTAGCTTGATCAAGCAGTGCGGTCCGTGAGGCTAGTGATGGTTCAGTTGCCTTTGTGCCGGTAAATCGAAAGGCCACATACTCCAATAAATTAAGCCAAACAATACCTTTTTGTTTGAAATCAAATCCCTCACTCTTCATTGAAAGCAATGATGATAATGATGACTCTGGTTTAAATACCAAGCCGGTCTTTGCTTGATACTCCTTTCTAAACTCATCTCCCAATGCATTCATCTCAGCCTCACCTCGGCTATCAAACCAGGCAACCGGCTGGGTCAAAATATTATTATCCTTATCTAAGACCACACCGCTTTCAGCCATACCGGTTATACCAATACCGGATACCTTAAATTGACCAACAATTTTGCCGGTGGTGGTAACTAATTCATTAATGCAGTCAACAACTGTTTTATATAGATGCTGCGTATCTGCCTCAATTCGCCCATTTGGCAAAACAATCCAATCTGTTGCCCGCCGGGCAGAGCCAATAAACTCACCACTTTCTTTAACCGCAATTACCTTGGTATTGGTGGTACCAAGATCTATACCAAAGTAGACGAGCTGGCTCATGATTTTCCTGCCAAAATTAAAAGCGCGCGCTCTTTATTCACTCCACCTGCTAAATAACTCTCACATGAGGCGGCTGCGGTTGCCATGGCAAACTTTGCGCACTCTTTCCAATCTATATTTGCACTATTTTCACCTAAGTAATTAGCAAGCCCGGCAACAAATGAATCTCCGGCTCCAACTGCGCTCTTATATAGCTGTGGGTTTAATTTAAAGGCGGGCAGAAACCACTTTTCACTGCCATTATTAAAGGCACAGCCATGCTCACCTACTGTGATAAAAACCTGCTTTGCAACCACGCCTTGTAATTTCTCCGCCGCACTCATAGCTCGCTCTTGGATATTCTCATTATTTACGACAAATAAGGCGCCATCATCTCCTGAGATTAAGGCCTCAGCCTCCTCCAGATTTGGGGTAATAAAATCTAATAGCTCATCTTTTCTAGATTTAAGTGAAACTGGTGAGGTGTCTACAAGTAGCTGTCCACCATGGGCGTGAATTTTCTTTGCAAGCTTTTCAATGGCATCAGAGGGTGAGGCGGTGGGCATACTGCCCATCAGAAGCACTAGTTCGCCCTTAGTAATATTTTTAATTACCAGCTCGCAGTAATTATCCCAATCACTACTTGTGATCTCAGGGCCTGCTCCATTTACTACCGTAATTTCACTGCCCTGATTTTGATTAATAATTATCGCTTTTCTAACCTCACCTGCAATATCTAGGTAGGAGACCTTTATTTTTTCACCAGCTAATTTCTCTTTGTAAATATCTGCCTGCACAGTTGGCAGCATCAAAATTAAATGCCCAGGATTTCCAAGGGAGGCACTGGCCCTAGCAACATTGATTCCCTTGCCCCCTGCGGTAGTCTCATTTTTACTAGCCCGGTGAACAGAGCCGACTGACAACCGATTTACCCAAAGGGTGATGTCAAGACAAGGATTTGGAGTCAGAATTAGCATTTGCTGCAATTTGCTCTCATTGCATTAATTCTATTTATTTAAATCTACTGCGTCAACAATAAGAAAAACTGATGAGTAATAAAAATTTAGATTAAATTAAAAAGGCCTCACTGATTCTAAGGAACCAGTGAGGCCTCTAACTTCTGCAGCTAATTAATTATTAGTTGCAAGAATCGCGGTACTGTGCCTTCTTACCAGCATCAGTATCGATATTCTTCTTGGTCAAGATTGTGAAGCCAGTAGCAATCTTTGTTGACTCAGGAGCTTTTCCTGCGATCGCTGCTACAGCTGCTTCAATACCCTTTGATCCAATTGTTGCTGGTTGTTGTGCGATAAGAGCTTGAACTGTTCCAGCCTTAAGCGCCTTAACCTGATCAGAACCGGCATCGAATCCGATAACTGAAATCTTGCCAGCCTTACCAGCTTGCTTGATACCAGCTGCAACACCTTGTGCTGAGAATAGGTTTGTTGCAAATATTGCAACGATGTCCTTGTTCTTAGCTAGTGCTGCTGTAGTAATACGTTGTGCAACTGCAGGCTCATTGTTTGAGTACTGCACGCCTAGGTAGTTGTACTTCTTGTCAGCATTTGCCTTATCAGCAAAGCCAAGTACGCGAGCATCTACAGAGCTAACTCCAGGAGATGTGCTTACTACAAGAACTTTTCCACCCTTTGGTTGTAGTTGCTTAACAGCATCAAATGCTGCTTTTCCGCCGCCGTAGTTATCTGAAGCGATCTCAGAAACTGCCTTTGATGGATCATCAATTGTGGTGTCAACTAGAACAACCTTGATACCGGCTGCAATTGCTGACTCAATTGGCTTTTGTAGTGCTGTCTTATCGTTTGGTGCAATTAGAATTGCCTGTGGCTTTGAAGCAATTACGCTATCAAGTACTGGCTTCTGGATTGTTGCATCCCACTTTGCGCCACCTTGAGTTGTTACTGTTGCGCCAGCCTTTGCAGCTGCCTCAGCAATTCCGCAACCCATAGTGATGTAGAAAGCATCTCCTGCTACACCTTGAATGAACGTGATCTTCTCGCCTGCTGCGTTAGCAGTAGTTCCGCCTACTCCTGTGAAAACAAGAGCAACAGCAGATACTGCAGCGACTGCAGATAACTTGCGATTCTTCTTCATTTATTCCCCTTCGCGTTTAAGTTGCTCTCTTTTGAAGAGCGTTTTTTTAGGCTTCTTCCGCCTCCTTCAGCAGCTGCGCGTCGAGCATTGTCGACGTATACAGCGGCAACCAAAAAGACTCCAACCACAACGTTTTGCCAAAATGGCACTACGCCGATGATGATGAAGCCAGTCTGGAGAACTATTGGTATTAGTAGGCCGATCATGGTACCGAATATGGAGCCATAACCGCCAAATAGGCTAGTTCCACCGATAACCACGCCTGCGATTACCGTTAAAGCTGTGTTTGATTGACCTGCGATGGTGGTCTGTTGGTAGAGGGCAAGGCTTAAAAACCCAGCGATTCCTGAGCAAAGTCCCATTAATGAGTAGACCAAAACTAGGTGGCGATTAACATTAATACCAACCCTGCGGCAGCCCTCAATATTTGAACCAATCGCATAGGTGGTAAGGCCAAACTTAGTTTTGTGTAACAAAATACCACCGAAGATAACAAAGATTAATGCGATCACACCGAGGGCGGGAACTTGCGCAAATACATTTCCAAAACCAATTTTATCTACCATTACATCGGTTGCATCACTTAGATCAATGCCACCGGTAATAATCTGAGATAAACCAAGCACAGTACTTAGAGAGCCTAGAGTCACAATAAATGCCGGCACCTTTGCAACTGAAACTAGCCAGCCATTTACCGCACCCCACAATGTTGCGGTGAGTAAACAAGCGGCTAAGCCACCAAAGGTTGCACCCCAACCTTGGCCACCCATGCCCACAATTATTTTACAAGCAATCACTGAGCTAAAAACTAAGATACTGCCAATAGAAAGATCAATACCTGCCGTGATGATCACAAATGTCATACCAATACCTAAGATGGCAAAGACTGAGATATTGATAAAGATATTTCTTAAGTTAAAGAGGGTAAAAAATGTATCTGGGGCAAGTAAGCTAAAAATCGCGGTTATAACTACCAAGACCAAGAGAATCTGAGCAGTCTGAGTTTTGCGAAGTTTTTGCCAAAAAGTTTGGCTCTCATCTAATAAACCAAAATCACTAACTGGATTTCCATTAAGTGACATCAGTTACTCACCTCATCTAAACGCCCAGTCATTGCGCCAACTAACTCCTCTAGATTTGTACTCGCTGATTTGTAATCAGCAATTACCTTTCCATGGCGCATAACTTGAATTCGATCTGAGATCTCAAGGACCTCAGGCATTGAGTGGCTAATAAATACGATGCCAATTCCTTTATCTCTAACTCTTCTAACTAGATTTAATACATTCTTCTTCTGCACCACACCAAGGGCGGCAGTTGGCTCATCAAAAAATAAGACCTTACTTGCCCAAGCAGCAGATCTAGCAACGGCAATACTTTGGCGTTGACCACCTGACATTGAGCCGACACTTGCCTTAAGTGATCTAACTGTTGCACCTAAATCACGGAATGCTTCCTCGCTACCACTGCTCATCTGTTTTGTATTTAAGAATCCCAACTTACCTAGCAAGCCACTTCGTGGAATCTCTCTACCTAAGTACATATTTTGCACCGCATTTAAATGTGGGCAGAGTGCTAAATCTTGGAACACAGTTTCAATTCCAGCCTCACGCGCATCAGCTGGTGAATTTAAAACGGTTGCTTTACCATCAATAATAATTTGACCTGAGTCAGGTTGTTCAGTTCCAGATAAAATTCGAACCAAGGTGCTCTTGCCAGCACCATTGTCACCAATTAAAGCGGTTACCTCACCGGCCTTCACATTAAAGTCACAACCACGAAGGGCTTCAACCTGGCCGTAGTGGCGAATAATATTCTTCGCCTCAAGAACATAACTCATCGAATGCAATTCCTATCTTTGAGTAAGGTGAAAGGGCTAATTTCCGACACCCTTGTCATTGGCTTGAATCCAACTATATCTAGCTGCTTTGGTCAATTTTTTTCGGCTAAAAACGAGGGTGTTTATCTAAACGTTACCTTTCAAGCCAGCCGAAAAGGGCTTATCACCCTGGATAAGGATGTGTGGAACTACCGGCACCTTTGCCGGGGATGAGGTGATGTATTTTTCAATATCCTTAATTTTTTCCCGATCTCTCATCTCACTTCGTGTGATTATTCGCTTCTTTCGCAGCTCATCAGGAATTACTACCCAGTAGAGAGTTGGATTTGCATCAAAACTTTTTATTGGTGCAATTAATTGATCCCACAAACTTTGATCTGCCATCTGCTTTGAAAATGGAGCTGCAATAACAACTGATTTATTTAGTTTTAATTCAACTACTGCGCGGTCAATTAAATCTTTATATCGTTGATTTTTATAATTTGCTAGGAACTTCTCACTACCTAACTCCTCATACTCACTTTTATGAGATTTAATAAACTCATTAAAGTTATCATCAAAATCAATTATCTTAAGATTTAACTCTTTAGCTAGCGCTCTGGAGTAGTAACTCTTACCAGAGCCGGCAAGGCCGGCGACAAAAAAGGCTTTTGCCAACTACTTTCCACTTTCAAAAATAAAGTTTAAATCAAACTGTCTGCTACCACCGGGGGCAACCATTGGCGCAGGACCGGCGTGAGAGTCATCGCCCTCTCTTCCCTTCAAACCAGTTGTTGCTGGCTCTAATCCTTGAACATAAAGAGCTTCGCAGGCATTTCGCCACTGCATAAAGTGAGGAAGTTGTTTGCCATCCCACTCAATCTTCATACTAAGTGGGCCACGACCGCCAGCATTTTCATTTCGCATCTTCGCCCACTGCAAACCAGCTGGTGCATTGAAATCCCAAACCTGCTCAATATCTTTTGGTGTTGGCGCAGGCATCACCGATGGATCAGCACCTTTAGCCGAATCAATACATCCCAACATCTGATTACATGATGTTTGAAGAGTTGTTCCTGGTGCTAAAAATGGCCAGCCTAGATTGATGTGATAAAGCAGTTGCACCGGCTCTTCGATATAACCATCATTTTGAATAAAGTCAGATAATTTAAATGTTGATTCACCAAAGTTCATGGTGATCTTTCGAGTTAAAACTAAGTGCTCAGCAAAGGCAGCCGCTTGTCTTACCTTGGCTACTACCTCAATGCTTCCTTTATTCCAATCCACATCAACCTTTTCAATAGTAGTTGGCGATAGTGAGATAAAGCCGCCGGTAAATCTGCGCTCAGCTGTTATGCCAGGATGTAAATGTCGATTAGGTGTGCTCTTAGGTCCACCAACATGGTCAATACCTATTGTTGATAAAAATCCACCCTGCCAGGTGCGCAGCCATCCCCAACCATCTGGCTCAATTGCAGAGGGGGTAAAGGTGTGGGCGTGACGAAAGCCAGCGGGTGAAACCCACTGAGTTGGAATTCCTTGATATAAAACGCGGCCGATATCAAAACCGCGATCTACTAAAACTTCAATCTCAATCTCACCATTTCGAATGCGAAGCATTCGCTGACCGCGCATATCACCATCTAAAGCTTCAAATAACTCACAACCTAAGACTTGTTGTGGATGGCTAGTTAACTTTCTAAATTTTTCCCGGTCGCCACTTTCGCCAAATAATTTCATGCCATTACCCTATCTATCACTTTTGATAATTGGAAGTGTGATTTAAAGGTTTTGACTATTGGCGGTATATTTCAAGCATGATGGCCACCAATCAATCTGCGGCTTATAAATTACGTGATCTTTCTGGTGAGGTTTTAATTATCACCGGCGCAACCTCTGGGATTGGCCGACAGCTTGCATATGCAGCTGTAGATGCTGGCGCCAAAGTAGTGTTAAATGCCAGAACTAAAGAAAAGCTAGATCAACTAGTAAAAGAGTTGGGCGACAACAACGCCATATACCTAGCTGGTGATTGCGCAGATCCGCAGGTCACCCGCCAAATAGTGGCAGCAGCTCTTAGTAAATTTGGCAAGATTGATGCGGTAATTCCAAATGCTGGTATTGGAATGTATGGCTCAATTTTAGATTACAGTGATGAACAGATCACCTCGATGCTGCGCACAAATATCGATGCCACCATACATATTATTAGAGCCGCCCTTCCTTCAATGATCAATGCAGCAACTGGTGACATTGTTATTACCGCATCGGTTGCCGGCTTTCATGCTGCCGCTAATCAAGCAATTTACTCCGGTACCAAACATGCCCAGGTTGGAATTGCTGCAGCATTAGACCGAGAGCTGCGAGAAAAAGGAATCAGAGTTGCCTTAGTTTGCCCAGCAGGAGTAGATACTGAGTTTGCCATGGGAACCGGGCGAACTCCTGGCATGGAAAAGCTTGCTACCTATTTGCGCCCCGCAGATGTTGCCCATCAAATTCTCTATATTCTAAGGCAACCAAAGAGTGTTAGAACATTTATTTGGACCCTTTGGTCGATGAATCAGCAATCATAATAAAAAATGCGCGCATTATTTATCGAACATGATCATGTCTCACTCGGTGGACCAATCTGGCGCGCCTTTGAAAAACATGGCTATGAAATTGAGCGGTTTTTAGTAGTTCCAGAGAGTAATTACTCAAATCCAAATATTGAGGTTAACTTTCCGCTCCTCTCTAATTATGATGTGATCGTTCCAATGGGCGCTCCATATGGCGCCTACGAAGATGAACGAATTGGTAGGTGGTTGCTGCCAGAGCTGGCAAAATTAAAAGCAGCTCATAATGATGGCACTCCTATCTTTGGTATTTGTTTTGGCGGTCAATTAATGGCAAGAGCGTTAGGTGGCTCAGTTGCCAGAAGTCCAAAGGCAGAATTAGGTTGGTTTGAAATTGAATCTGATGATAAAACCTTAATTCCAACTGGTCCCTGGTTTGAGTACCACTGGGATCGGTGGACAGTTCCAAAGGGTGCAACTGAGATAGCAAGAAGTGAGATTGCAAGCCAAGCATTTGTAATGGGTAGAACATTAGCTCTGCAGTTTCATCCAGAGATTGATCCGCAGGTTTTAGAGGAGTGGCTGGCGATGGAGGGTGGATGTGTTGAGGTGGAGTCAGAGGGTGTTGATGTCGATCAACTTCGCGCTCAAACTAAACGTG
>JBEGQD010000034.1:0-25294 GCA_041181125.1 Actinomycetota bacterium
AAGAGTCGATAAATATCTTTAGTTACTGAAGATAGACTTACTTTATGTCCAGTTTGGTATTAGCAATAGATGGTCCAAGTGGATCCGGAAAATCTTCAACTGCAAAAGCGATTGCTCTACGCGCTCACTGGAGTTACCTTGATACTGGAGCTTTATATCGGGCTGCAACCTATCTTGCTCTTAGTAACAATATTATGGAAGAGGATATTATAGTTAATTTACTAGCAAAAACTAAAATTACTTTTGATACTGATCCAGCTAAACCAAGGATTTTTGTTGAAGATAATGATATTACCGAGGAGATTAGGTTCGAAAGAATTAATGAAAAAGTAAGTTTGATTAGCGCTATGCCCGGCGTTAGGAAGATTTTATTAGATTTGCAACGTAAATATATTTCAGATGCACCGATTGGAATTGTTGTTGAGGGTAGAGATATTGGTACTGTCGTAGCTCCACACGCTCAGCTTAAAATTTATTTGCATGCGGATATCTCTGCTAGAGCGCAGCGGCGAGAAAATGAGATGGCCGAACGAATTGACCAGCAATTAATCAGCCAATCATTGGCTAATCGTGATGAAATTGACTCAACTCGCAAGATTTCACCTCTATCGAAGGCGGAGGATGCCGCAGTAATAGATTCCACGAGGTTGTCGCTACAAGAAGTTGTAGATCAAATTTGGAAGTGGTTAAAACAACGAAATCTTCTTGGCTTACCAACTATTGCAGTTATTGGCAGGCCAAATGTTGGTAAATCAACCCTTGTAAATCGAATGATTGGTAGACGCGAAGCAATTGTCGAAGATACTCCAGGTGTAACCAGAGATCGAGTCAAATATGAGGCTGAATGGAATGGCAGGAGATTTTTTTTAATTGATACAGGTGGATGGGAGGTTAAGCCAGAGGGAATCTCTGAAAAAATCACAGCAGGCGCTGAAGCGGCTATTGCGCAGGCGGATCTAGTTATGTTTGTTGTAGATGCTCAAATTGGTGCACTTGATGAGGATCAGTCTCTGGTTGATTTACTGCGCAAGAGTGGAAAAAGGGTAATTTTAGTGGCAAATAAAATAGACAATGCAGAGGATGAGGCGGACGGTTATTCACTCTGGAATTTAGGTTTGGGTGAACCTCGATTTGTATCCGCTCTGCATGGCAGAGGTAGTGGTGATTTGCTTGATTTACTTATTGCTCAACTACCAGAGGTTGGATCAGAACAGGTTGATGATGGTTATCGCCGCGTAGCACTTGTTGGCAGACCAAATGTTGGTAAATCAAGTTTATTAAATGTTTTAGCTGGAGCTCCAAGAGTTTTAGTGGATGATGCTGAAGGTACAACAAGGGACGCGGTTGATGAATTAATTGAATTTGGTGGATCGACCTGGCGATTTATTGATACCGCCGGAATTAGAAGAAGAGCTCATCAAGCCAGTGGAACCGATTACTACGCATCGCTTAGGACTCAGATTGCTTTGGAGCGAGCTGAAGTTGCCTTGGTTATTTTCGACGCTTCACAAATTTTGACTGAACAAGATATAAGAATTGTCAGTATGGCTGATGAGGCTGGTAAAGCACTAGTTATTGTCATGAATAAGTGGGATCTAGTTGATGAAGAGCGGCAAATAGTTCTCGATAGGGAGATTGAACGTCAGTTGGAGCGATACCCCTGGGCACAACGAGTTAATTTATCGGCCAAAACTGGTTGGCACCGAGATCGGTTAGCTCCGGCGCTAAGAACAGCTCTATCTAGCTGGGAAAAAAGAATTCCAACGGCAAAGCTAAACGCCTTTCTTGGTGACCTCGTTGGGGCAAATCCACCTCCGGTGCGCGGAGGCAAGCAACCAAAAATCAAATTTGCTACCCAGGCTGGAACTTGCCCACCTAAATTTGTTGTCTTCGCAACCGATTTCCTAGAAAGTGCTTACCGCCGATTTATTGAACGAAGACTGCGAGAAGAATTCGGTTTCGATGGTACCCCGATTGAGGTAGCGGTTAAGTTAAAGGATCGTAATAATGCTTAATATTCCGAATGCACTAACCTTGCTACGGGCTCTAGGTGTGCCTCTTTTTCTCTATCTATTTTTAGTCGCAGATCGTCCAGTTCTTAGCTTTGTAGTGATTGCTTTAGGTGGAGTAACTGATTACCTGGATGGAAAAATCGCAAGAGCCCTCAACCAAACTTCCGAGTTCGGGGCCAAGTTTGATCCTTCTGTTGATCGGCTTTATATAGCAGCGGTAGTAATTGCATTGGCTAGTCAAGAATACCTACCATGGTCATTGGTTATAGCTTTACTGATTCGAGATCTTCTGCTGATATTTGTGGTGACTTACCAAAAAATTCGAAATATTCCATTCTTGCAAGTTAGCTTCCTGGGCAAGGCAGCAACCTTCAACCTCTTATACGCCTTTCCGTTTCTCCTACTGGAAGAGGTTAAATATGTAGGCGGTTGGTGCTTTGTTATAGGTTGGGCATTTGCAATCTGGGGTATCGCACTATACTTCTATACAGGTCTGCAGTACCTGGTTAAAGGATTGCAAAGACAATAGCATCATGGGAGATAAAAATGTCTAATGTGCCAGAATCGCTCCGATATACAAAGGAGCATGAATGGGTTCAAGAGATATCACCAAATAAATTTCGTATTGGAATTACAGATTACGCACAAGCTGCTCTCGGCGATATCGTGTACATCCAACTACCAAAAATAGGAGCAGAGGTTCTAGCCAATGCTGTATGTGGTGAGGTTGAATCGACTAAATCAGTTTCTGAGATCTATGCTCCAATTACTGGCAAGGTTATTTTGGTCAATGAGAAATTGGATACAAATCCAGAGATAATTAATGCCGACCCGTACGGCAATGGATGGATTGCAGAGATTGAAATATCCACCCCGTCATTGCAAGAGGAACTGCTCTCGGCGGCGGATTATCGAAATATTACCGCTTGACCCAGTTATATCTAAGCAATAGTGTGAGCCTCTAGTTGATGGTGATGAGTTTGGGGGGAGTTATGGCAGATAAAGTAACGCCACCTAATGATCTGACTTCAACCTTAAATCTACGCCAGTTAAGGTCTATCCCAGAGTCGGTTATATCTGATGATCTTTTCAAATCTTTAACAAATGAGCAGCAAACTGTCGTCAAAAACCTGCCTACCGGTGCTGGCATTTTATTAGTTTTAAGGGGAGCGGGCGTTGGCGGAAGATATCTCCTAGACGCCAATGAAACAAAAATTGGTCGCGATATAAATAACGACATTTGCTTAGATGATATTACGGTTTCGCGCTCACATGCATTAATTTCTAAAACAGATGGCTACTCTATAAAAGATCTAGGTAGCCTAAATGGAACATATGTAAATGCTATTGCAGTGCGGGAAAGTAAAGTTTTACCAGGCGATGAGGTTCAGATTGGCAAGTATCATCTAACATTATTTGTGGGAAATAAATAATGAGTGTCCCAGCGAGAGCTTACTTGAGTATTGGTGAAGTTCTTTCCAGATTACGCACAGAATTCTCCGATATAACAATCTCTAAAATACGTTTCTTGGAATCTGAGGGATTGATTGAACCACAACGAACCCCTAGTGGTTACCGTAAATTTACAACTGCAGATTTAGAGAGACTGCGATTTGTTTTGTTAGCACAACGTGATCAGTACCTACCCCTAAAAGTTATTAAAGAAAATTTAGATGCTATTGATCGAGGCTTACTACCTGCAAAAAATGTGGGCTCAGTTGCAACGCCTCGCCTTGCAAGTACTGACGGTGTGTTAACTGCGGAGCAGTTTGCTAGTGATAATGATCTAAGGCTTACACGAACTGAATTACTTGCCGCATCAACATTAACTGATGAGCAGTTAACTGAGATTGAATCCTATGGTTTAATAACCATTCGCGGTCGTCATTACGACAGTGATGCACTATCTGTGGCTAAAGCGGTCGCAGAGATCTCTGCTTTTGGAATTGGTGCCAGGCATTTACGCGCTTTTAAAACAGCAGCAGATCGTGAGATCGGTTTAGTTGAACAAGTAACCACACCGTTACTTAGACAAAAGGGGTCTGAATCCAAGGCAAGAGCAGAAGAGGTTGAGCGCGAGTTAGCATCTTTGTCCATCAGACTTCATGCCTCGTTGGTTCGCGCTGGTTTGCATCGAGCTAAGTAATCTTCTTTTCCAATAATGAGCGAATTTCATCTTGTTGAGGTAATGGGCGTTCGCGTCGAGATGCCCTCCAACCAACCTATTGTTTTACTTAAAGAATTAGATGGGGTTCGTTACCTACCGATTTGGTTAGGCGCAGTTGAAGCCACTGCAATAGCATTCGCACAACAAGAAGTAGTACCTCCAAGGCCACTAACACATGATCTATTCAAAGATGTCCTAGGCCATCTTGGGGCGAAACTTAAAACGGTATACCTAACCGAATTAAAAGATGGCATTTTCTATGCTCAACTAAATTTCGAGAATGGTCCAACCGTATCTGCTCGGCCAAGTGATGCCATTGCATTAGCTCTTCGAATGGGAACGCCTATCCTTGCCAGCGAGGATCTACTAAACCAGGCTGGAATCGAGATACCCGACCAGTCAGATGATGAGGTAGAGCGGTTTAAGGAGTTCTTGGACCAGATAAATCCAGAAGATTTCCTAGGATAAGTCCAACCCTCTACCGTGGGTTGAAGTTTTACGTGTCGCTAACTGAGCGCGATGCAACCCTCTTCTACAATTAAGCCTTCCCCATAGAATTGAGTCCCCATGAGCAACCCTGCTGAGATCGGATATCGAGGAGCAACCGCATGTGTTGCTGCGGGTATTTCATATAGACAATTAGATTACTGGGCCCGAACTGGATTGGTTGAACCAAGTGTTCGTACAGCAGCCGGTTCTGGTTCGCAGCGTCTTTACGGGTTTCGGGACATATTGGTTTTAAAAATTGTAAAACGTCTCCTAGATACTGGCGTATCGCTACAGAACATTAGAACTGCAGTTGAACATTTACGGGCCCGTGGCGTATCAGATCTGGAGAGTATTACCTTAATGAGCGATGGTGCTTCGATCTATGAATGTAGCAGTGCAGATGAAATTGTTGATTTGCTTCAAGGCGGACAGGGCGTCTTTGGGATTGCAATTGGTAAAGTTTGGACTGAGGTTGAAGGTTCCCTTGCTACATTACAGGGGGAGAGCTTAGTGGATGGCTCGTTAGTTGTGAGTGGTCAAACTAACGATGAATTAGCTGAACGCAGAAAGCGCAAGGGCGCTTAAAACTATTACGATTACTTCCCACAGAACTAGAAGCGATTGGGGAGTTGGTGAACAGAACTAATTTTGCTGATCGCCATATTGGCCCTAACCAATATCAAATTCAAACAATGCTTATTGAACTTGGTTATAAAGACTTAGATTCTTTTATCAGTTCGGTTGTTCCAAAAAATATTCATATAAAAGGTGAGATTGAAAAAGCTCTACCGTCTGGCATATCAGAGGTTGCGGCGATTGAAGAGATAAGGGCTCTCGCTAAGAAAAATATTGTTTGTAAATCATTAATTGGGAATGGTTTCTACGGAACAATCACTCCACCTGTTATCTTAAGAAACGTTTTAGAAAATCCAGGTTGGTATACCGCCTACACTCCTTATCAGCCGGAGATTAGTCAGGGAAGACTTGAAGCTATATTTGCATTCCAAACCGCGATCACTGATCTAACGGGGCTTGCAATCGCAAATGCTTCAATGCTTGATGAAGCAACTGCTGCGGCCGAAGCAATGACGTTAGCGCGAAGAGTTTGGCAGGGAAGTGATGACGCTGCCATTGTGATTGATGTGAATCTACATGAGCATGTGAAGGCTGTAATCCATACCAGAGCAAAACCACTTAAAATTAAAGTAATTGAAAGTGATTTTTCCAAAGCTGACTACGGTGATGTATTTGCCGCAATTATTGCTTATCCTGAAAGCACTGGGCGAGTGAAGGAAATAAGTAATGTTATTGAAAAGGTAAAAAAACAAGGTGCGTTGGCAATTGTTGACTGCGATTTGCTTGCATTAACATTGTTCAAGTCACCGGGAGATTGTGGTGCAGATATTGCAATTGGTTCAGCGCAACGTTTTGGCGTACCAGTTGGATTTGGCGGGCCACACGCAGGTTTTATGGCTGTTAGAAATGGTTTAGAAAGATCCCTCCCTGGCAGATTAGTTGGTCAATCAGTTGATTCGCATGGAAATGCTGCTTTTCGATTAGCGCTGCAAACTCGAGAACAACATATTCGTCGAGACAAAGCAACATCAAACATCTGTACTGCTCAAGTATTACTAGCTGTAATTTCAGCTTTCTATGTCATGTGGCACGGTCCTGAAGGATTAACGGCAATCGCGCAGCGAGTGCAAAGTTATGCACTCAGATTTAGAGCTAGTTTGAAACAAAGTGGCCAAGAAGTTGATGAATATGAAATTTTTGATACCGTATATATAAAAACAACCAAAGCAGCTGAGATTTCAAAACGTGCTGTCAAATTTGGTTATAACTTGAGGGTAATCTCTAACGAAGAATTGAGTGTTTCATTTGACGAAACTACGACAGATATTGATTTCGAGAATATTTTGAAGATTTTTGAGTGCTCAGATGCTAGTTTGGAACAGAGTATTTCAAGAAACAAACGTCAATCAAATTTCCTCAAGCACCCTTTGTTTAATACTTACCACTCCGAAACCTCGATGCTTAGGTATATTAGATTACTTTCAGATCGCGATTTAGCACTAGACCGCACCATGATTCCGCTGGGTTCCTGCACAATGAAATTAAACGCCACCTCGGAAATGATTCCAATTACCTGGCCGGAGTTTAATTCCATACACCCATTTGCCCCAGTTGATCAAACAGCTGGCTACTTAGAACTAATTGACTTGCTCAGTAAATGGCTGATAAATATCACAGGTTATGATGCGGTATCGCTGCAACCAAACGCCGGCTCACAAGGTGAATTTGCTGGGTTATTAGCTATTAGGAATTATTTAGACAGCAGAAATGAATATCATAGAGATATATGCCTAATTCCTTCTAGCGCGCACGGTACAAATGCTGCAAGTGCCGTTATGGCCGGCATGAAGGTAATTGTTGTGGCATGTGATGAGGACGGAAATGTTAGTTTAAGTGATTTAAAAGATAAAATTGAGCAGTACAAAGATTTGTTAGCAGCTCTAATGGTTACTTATCCTTCGACACATGGCGTATTCGAAGAAGCTATTTCTGAGATTTGTGAATTAATCCATAACGCCGGTGGTCAAGTGTATGTTGATGGCGCAAATTTGAATGCACTAGTTGGTGTTGCAAAACCAGGCAAGTTTGGTGCCGATGTTTCCCATTTAAATTTGCATAAAACTTTTTGTATTCCACATGGAGGCGGGGGACCGGGAGTAGGACCAGTCATCGCCAGATCTCACTTAGCACCATTTCTGCCAAATCATCCAGCTAATCCTCTGGCCGGACCAGAAACTGGACCAGGACCTGTATCTAGTGCGCCATTTGGTTCAGCATCAATACTGCCAATCTCATGGATGTATATCCGAATGATGGGTGGGGCTGGTCTCACCAAAGCTACTGAGGTCGCAATACTTTCTGCTAATTACTTGGCAAAAAAACTAGATCCATTCTTTCCTGTGCTTTATCGTGGACAAAATGGTCATATTGCACATGAGTGCATCATAGATATTAGAGGATTGACAAAAATTACCGGTGTAACAGTAGATGACATAGCAAAGCGATTAATGGACCATGGCTTTCACGCACCTACGGTTAGTTTTCCCGTCGCTGGTACCATGATGATCGAACCTACTGAATCTGAGGATATTCGTGAATTAGATAGATTCCTAGCGGCTATGGAAAGCATTAGAGCTGAGATAAAGGATATTGAGTTAGGAATTATTTCTATTGAAGATTCACCACTAAGACATTCACCTCATACTATTGGAGATTTAATTTCAGACAATTGGGACCGAAAATACTCACGAACTACTGCAGCTTTCCCAAATGGTGAGGAATTTGGAATTGGCAGAGCAGGAAAATACCTACCAACTGTAGGAAGAATTGATGGCGTATATGGTGACCGCAATTTAGTCTGCAGCTGTCTACCGATAGAGGAGTTAGCCTCCAACTAACTGTTATAACTTTACATAATGTAGATTATCGGTAATTCAATACACGTGTAAAACCCCGCTTAGTGATCATCCACCAAGCTTCCCAAACTATTGCTAAACCCATTTTAGAGCGGCCGTTTTCCCGCTCGACGAAAGTTATTGGTACCTCTCTAATATTAAATCCACTTTGAATTGCCTTGAGTGCGATTTCGACCTGAAAACCATACCCCCGAGTTTGAATTTGATCTAAATCAATCTTCATGAGCAGTTGTCTAGGTAAAACTCTATATCCAGAGGTTAGATCCTTGTAAGGAAGATTAAGAATAAAAGCAGCATATTTTGTTCCAAGTTTAGAAAGAATTCTTCGGCCAATTGGCCAATTAACAACTTTGCCACCGCTCATCCATCTAGTTCCAATAACTAAATCCCGCTCTGAAGCAACTGCTAATAAATCAGAGAGCTGCTCAGGTAGATGGCTTAGATCTGCATCCATCTCTACAAAATATTGGAAATTACCAATTAAACCTTGCTTAAAACCGGCAATATATGCTGGTCCTAAGCCGGATTTACTTTTTTGGCTTAGAACCAATAAATTCATTAAGTTTAGCGATCTGGCAATTTCTGCAGTTTTATCTGGCGAATTGTCATCGACTATGAGTATTTCTATATGATAGTGATCAGATAATGAATCTCTAACCTTATCGAGGCGAGCTAAAAGAGCGGTGATACTTTCAGACTCATTAAATGTTGGGATAATAACTAAAACATCTTCCGTCATATCCCCCGCCTTCTGTAAATGATAAAAATGAGATAAACAAAAGCAAAATACTCTAAATACTTGCCTATGATTTGCGTTGCAGTTTTACCGTTAACATGTGGAATCTGTTCTTTCAGGGTTGCTGAAATGAATTTTGGGGTTTGGGCAATTACAACTCCTTTATTGTCAATAAAAGATGTAGTGCCTGTAGTTGAAACATATGCAATGAAACGACCAGTTTCAATTGCGCGTACTCGAGCAATCTGTCGTTCTTGATCTAATTGAGCTGTGTCTCCAAAAGTTGCATTGTTTGTCTGAACTACCAAAAAATCAGAATCGATTTGTTTACGGAACGAATCATCTAAAAGTTCGTAACATATTAAAGTCTGAAAAGATGCAGAATCGCTTTTAAATATTGTATCTTTGATACCTGCTTTAAAATCAACTATTTGATTTGCATAATGTGAAACTTTGCTAGCGATTTTGCGCAATGGCAAATATTCACCAAATGGGGTTAGATAGCGCTTTATATATATCTGTGAAATCTCAGGTTTAAAAAGAGTTGATTGGTTTTGAAGGTAAGAACCAGATCTTGTGACGCCTCCAACTAAAACTGGGGTAGACAATAATGAGGACAGATCAACAATCTGCTGCTTTACCTCAACATCTACATTAATATCAACATCTACTGCATTCTCTGGCCAAATAATTAGGTCAACTTCTTCTTTTGAAATAGATTTTAGAGTTTGATTCAAATGTCTTTGAAATACTTCTTGAGGTTTAGAGTTGAACTCTAAGCCTAATTTGGATACTCCCCCTTGAATCAATGCAATATTACTTTCATCCCCATTATTATTAATGCTAGGGATGAACGATAATGAGGCAACAATCAATAATATGACGCATACATTTAGGAAAGACCTTGCAGCACTAATTATCGCGATAAAAAAGGCAACTAAAACAACTCCACCAGATGAATATAAGCCTTTTAGAGGTCCATCCACTTGAGTAAAGCTAATTCGTGACCAGCCAAAGCCTGTGAATGGAACTGTTCTAAGTAAAAGTTCGACCATAACGAATGTGCACGCAAATGCAATTTGATTAAATCGTTTTCCGGGCACTACAAAAAAAGCAGGAATAATAAAGGTAAAAGCCTGAACGAGACATAAAATTAACCATGGAATATTGCCTACATATATTCCGGTCCAACTTTGAATCGGGAGTAAAAGGCTTAGTCCAAAGATATATGAGACTATAACTCTTCGCTCAAGATTGGATTTTAGTAAAAGAGAAAACCAAATACTTAAACTTGCAATCGCCGAAAACCAAAAATTAATCGGTTCAAATGCTGTAGAGCCGATTAATCCAGCTATAATTGATATGAAATAAAACATTAATTCCAGTTAAGCGCGCTCATTATGCGATCAATACTGGCGCCTAGCCCAAACTCTTCTCTTATCCTCTCGATCTTATCCAGGGATTTAGGCTTTGCGGGAAGTGCAATATCCATTTCTGGAATTGCGACATCTAACGCGCAACTAACCAGTTTTGGAGCTATTGAGGCATATTCACTACTTTCCAACAGTTTCTTTCGAATATTCGGTGTTAACCTTTCGTCGCCGCCAGCTGCAGCTTTCATCACCTCGGGTAAAGAGGTGAAATTGTTTGCAATGCTCATCGCTCCCTTTTCTCCTATCCCTCGAATACCGGGTAGGCCATCGGATGAATCACCTCGGATCATGGCAAATAAAGCGTAACGATCGCCTGGAATTTGATATTTATCTGCAATCCATTTTAGATCAACTAAATCATGATTCGAAATACCTTTTGCTAAATATACAATTTTCACATCTCGTTTATCATCTGCAAGCTGAAATAAATCACGATCTCCAGTGACAATTCGCACCGGTCCAGGTTGCTTAACGCTGAAAGTTGCTATTAAATCATCGGCTTCGTAATCATCTACACCTACTAATGGAATACCTAAAGCGTCTAGAACATCCAGCAGGATAGGAATCTGCGGAGTTAGCGTATCCGATTCCGCTTCATCACCTTCGTCATCTAAACGATTCAATTTATACTCGGGGAACAGCTCTACTCGCCAAGAAGGACGCCAATCACCTTCAAGACATGCAACCAAACGATTTGGCTTATATTTCACTAGCAAGCGCGAAGTCATATCTAGATATCCGCGAATTGCATTCACTGGTAGTCCATTTGGCGATACCAGTGTGTCTGGCATTCCAAAATATGCTCGATACCATAGAGACGCGCTATCTAAAAGCATCAGAGTCATACTGCAGCTCCAGCATATGCAATTACACCTCTATCAATTTTTGAAAGCGCTTGGTCAATAACAATTTGCAGCTCAGGAGCGGCCGCTCTAAGTTGCCTTAATAAATCAATGATCTGTTTCATTGATCGAACAAAGTCCCCAACTGTTAAATCACTGCCTTTAAGAATTGATGTGAGGGATTGACCACTTGCCCATTTGTGTGATGCCCAACAAAAACCGAAATCTGGTGCTCGCATTGGTTCAAGATTTAAATCACTCTCAGCATCATGAATCTTGGCATAAATTTTTGAAATAGCCCCCAGAGCAATTTGAATGTCACCCCTAGGCACTTTTGCTGACTCATCATTCCTTGATTCATAAATACAACATGAGATAACTGAAACTAGATCTGCCGCAGATAATGTATTAAAGATCCCAGCCTGTATAGATTCAGCAATAAGGAGGTCGGTTTCACCATAAATTTTGGCTAACATTTTTCCAGATTCTGCAATTGAATCATTATTTATATAGCCAAATTTATCTAAGACAACTTTAATTCGATCAAATCGTTTTGCTATAACATTAGTACGAGTGTCAATTCTTTCAACTAACCCATCAATCTCTCGTTGCAATCTTTGAGCTCGTTCGGCTAACCTAGCGTGGTTTTCTCGCTCTGGACACCCATGGCATGCATGATTCTTTATGCGCTTACGAATTCCACCTATCTCTTCCTCTACTTCCGCACGTTTTTTTCTATTTCTTTTACCTTCTGTCTCGAGTTTTTTTATTTCAAGTCGCATTAGTGCATATTGGGAGAAATCTCCTAGGTCACACTTTGATTCAGAAATTAAACTATCTCTGACAGTTTCATTCTTTCTAATTTGCTTGGCGAGCCCGACAACCGCTTTATCAGCTTGAAATTGCGCTAGAGAGGATTCAAGTGATGTCCGCGCTCGATCTGAACCAAACTGAGAAATTAAATTAATACTCATATTATAGGTTGGTTTAAAAGAACTCTTTAACGGATAGGTACGAGTAGAAGCCAAGCCTCCAACCGAAGTTGAATCTAAATCATTACTCCATAGAATTACTGCGTTGCCTTCTATATCAATTCCTCTGCGACCAGCTCTTCCGGTTAATTGTGTGTATTCGCCGGGAGATACTGCAACATGGGCCTCGCCATTCCATTTACTCAACTTCTCTAGTACGACAGTTCTGGCTGGCATATTGATTCCCAGAGCCAAAGTTTCGGTAGCGAAGACCGCCTTTACTAATCCCCTTTGAAATAATTCCTCAACTGTAACTTTAAATGCCGGCAATAGCCCAGCATGATGTGCGGCTATGCCACGCTCAAGAGCATCTGCCCATTCATAATATCCAAGCACTACTAAATCTTCCTCAGCTAGATTTTTCATGTTTCTTGAAATAACCGATCTGATCTGTGATCGTTCTTCAGAATTGGTGAGTCGAAGCCCGGCAGTAAGGCACTGCCTGACTGCAGCATCACAGTTATTGCGCGAAAAAATAAATGTGATAGCTGGTAGTAGCCCTTCACGATCAAGTTTTTCGACAATTTCAGACCTGCTAAGAGATTTAGGTCCCTTTGGCTTATCGCGCCAGTTTCCTCTTACTTGACGATAGGAATCTCTTTCTAATCTAGTTAACTCTGGGTTCAATTTTTGATTATCACCAAACAAATCTAGTAATCGGCTACCGAACAAGACATGCTGGTAGAGTGGTACAGGTCTTATCTCACTCACGATTATTTCAGTCTCACCCCTTACCGTCTGTAGCCACTCACCAAACTCCTCAGCATTTGATACTGTGGCAGAGAGTGATATCACCTGAACTGCATCCGAGAGATGAATCAAGATTTCTTCCCAAACCGCTCCCCTAAATTTATCCGCCAGATAATGAACCTCGTCCATCACGACATATTTTAATTGATCAATTGTTGAAGAATTTGCATAAATCATATTTCTTAGCACTTCAGTTGTCATTACAACTATCTGTGCTTCAGAATTTATGGATGTATCTCCAGTTAAAAGTCCCACTTTAGATTCTCCATATTTCTCCGATAATTCTGTATATTTCTGATTAGATAATGCTTTTATCGGTGTTGTATAGAAGCATTTACCCCCCGAGCTAATTACTAGATCAACAGCGAATTCTCCAACTATCGTTTTACCAGCCCCGGTAGGAGCAGCAACGAGGACACCTTTTCCGCTTTCGAGGGCATGACAAGCATCGATCTGAAATTGATCTAGCTCAAATGGGAATGACTCAGCAAATTTCTTAGTTTTAGGAAATTTTCCTAATGATTTAGCACGTGCATAACTCTGCGCGGGGCTTAAATTCATTAAGCCAACCAGGTGTTCAAAGAATTTGAAATATTGCTTATCTCTATCGGCAAATCTGAAACAAACTCTCCGTCAGCAAAAGAAACTGTAGGAGCCGATATTTTTATGTTTTTACCCTTAAAATTCAAAATCTTAGAATGAGTTATGTGCTTACCAGAAAATACTTTTGGAAAAATAGTTAACAATACAAATCTAGAAACGGGTTTAACCAATAGGATATCAAATGCACCATCAGAGTTTGAAGCGCCTGGGCAAATCTTCATACCACCACCATAAGTTTCACCATTTGCTATAGCTAGGAGCATAGCTTGTTGGTCATAAATCACTCCGTCTATATTGATTTTATATACAAGCGGCTTAAAATTTGCAATAGCTCTAATAGTGGCAATTGTGTACCTGGACTTACCTCTAGGCCATTTCATCAAATTAGCAAGAGCATTTACTTCCGCATCAAATCCAGTACTTAAAACCTGGACAAACCATTTTTCTGCATTAATCCCTTTAACCCTCCCAAGATCAATCTGCGCAGGAGATGTTTTGACATATAAGTTAAAAATTTCCTTAATATTTAAATTGTAAACACCTGTCGACCTAGCAAAATCGTTACCTGTTCCTGATGGCAACACACCGAGTGAAACTCCAGTGTTTGCAACATATTGCAAACAAAGATTAACAAGGCCATCCCCACCAGCGGCTATGACTCTTGTAAATTCATTTGATTCCAACTTCGAACGCAATTGCTCTACGGTTTTATCAAAAGTAATTTCATTTATTATCTCAAATTTAATTCCTTCTTTGACAAGTAATTCAGCAAATTCACTAGCTTGTTCGACTGCCTTGCCTTTACCAGCATGAGAATTTATAACAAGAAGCCACATCTAAATTCTTTCAGGTTTATCAATAGGCGAAACCTCCGCATGCTTATTCGAAACCCTTGATCTTCTTTTATCAATAAGTAAACTGAATATTCCGCTGGCAAAATATAGGAAACAAAGTGGTATTGCAAGAAGGGTCATAGTTACGGGATCTGGCGTTGGTGTGAATGCCGCAGTAAATAAAAAACATAAAAAGACAGCAAGGCGCCAAGGTTTTAATATTGCTTTCCCAGATAACACACCGATTAAATTTAGTGCAACCAGAAATAGAGGAAGATCAAAAGCAATGCCAAAAACAAGGATTAAGCGCAGCACAAAATCTAAATACTCATCAAATCTAATGAGATTTCCAAGGTTGTTTGGCGTGAAACCCAGTAGAACATTTACCGCATGTGGCAAGATTAAATATGCCAAAAAAGCTCCTGTTGCAAATAATGGAGAGGCTACGCAGACAAATATTAATGCTATCCGTCTTTCTTTTTTATGTAAGGCTGGAGTGATGAAGGCCCACATCTGGTATAGCCACACCGGAGCAGAAAAAATTATGCCGGATAAAAGTGCGATTTTTACCTGAAGGTTGAAAGGGCCGAGAATTCCGCTCACATACAAATCACCACAGTTATTAGATTTTGGTGATGTTTCACTGCCTAGGTCACAAAATGGAAGCGTGAGTAGGCGAATTATCGGCTGATAAAAAATCCATCCAACTACTGCACCAGCGGTTACTGCTAACAGTGATTTTATTAATCTATCTCTAAACTCGCGAATATGGTCTAGCAGTGGCATATTGCCGCCACGGCGCTTAAACATGAAACCTATCTGTCAGAGTTTGGGTCTGATTTATTATCCTTGCTGGAATCATCCTTATTCATCTCCTGCACCTCGCTCTTGAATATGCGAAGTGAGCGACCCAATGATCTAGCTGAATCAGGAAGTCGTTTTGAGCCAAATAGAACTATAAAGACAACGGCTAGGACAAGTAAATGCCATGGTTTAAGTGAATTCATGTGCAAATCCTACCCTAGATTGCTTTTATATTCTGATAAGCACTCATCAATGATGAGGCCGCCTGACGCACATCCTCGGCTAGTGTAGCTGGAGAAATAACCGTAATACCAGGAGAATAACTAAGAATACTCCTTTTCAGCCATTCCAAATTGCTTACCATTAGATCCACCCTATAGGAATCCTTTTTCTCTTGAATGTTGGTAATGACTGAACTGTTTCTTTCGACAAAATTAATAAATTTTTTGTCAATCTCCAATTCAACCTTAATCGCATATTCATTGCTTTCATATATTTGGTTTTCGGCGGCGTTTCCTTCTTCGCATTTTTTAATAAGATTGAGTTTAAAAACACGATCGGCTTTAGCGTCTAGATCCAAAGCATTTAGATACAGATTTCCGTTCAAAAAATACAGATAACGAGGGACAATTATGCGATTTGTGATCTCATCCTTAATCATAGAGTGATACTCGATTTTCAAACTTTTACTTCGAGAAATAGCATTTAGTACAATATCAATATGAGGAGAATTGTTTTGCCCAAGGTTAATTAACACAGAATGATTGCTTCCAAGCTTCATTACTTTATCTGATAAAGCCTTAATATGATTTGCACGGACAGGATTTGAATCGCTTAATTCTCCCAAAATCTTAAGACCTAGCACAATTACAACTAGTTCACTCTTACTGAACCGTCTGGGTTTATCCAAAACTTGTGGTTCTATAACTGAAACTACCCCATCCTCAAAAACTAAATCAATTAGCTCATAAGGTGTGTATCCAGGCAACCCACACATAAAAATAAGTTGCAGATCTTCTTTAATCTGCTTTTCGGTAACTGAAAAATGATTAGCGAGCTTTTCAATCGAAATGCCAGGATGTTCCAATACGAATGGGATCAAATCCATTGTCCGTAATGCTCGATTAGCTGCGACATCAACCATTGATAAGCTGCTCAATTTTCGATAAAACTTTTGCTCTTAAATCCTCTGGTGAAACTACTACAACATTAGAGCCGTGCCATAATAGATTCTCAATTATCTCCTGCTCATATGTATAAGGGATTTCCATTAGATCCCACTCATCATTGACCTCAGTGCACTCGTATTTACTTCGCAAAGCGTAGGCCTGCTCTCTTCTTACATAAACCTGGGCAATAAACAATTCTTCGTTCTTTGACTTGTTCAAAAATTCGCTTAAATCAAAACCATCGGGCTTTATATATGCACCAGGTTTTCCCTCTAGTTTAATTTTGCCATCTATTCGGATTAATTTGAAGGATTTTATTTCATCCGCTTCGCGGCCTACGAGATACCAAAATCCTTCACTTGTATATAAGCCGAAAGGATCGATTACTCTACTTTTCCCTTTATAGGTAAAACTAATTTTTTGTGAATTATCAACAGCAGCAAACAGCAGCGAAAGAGCCTGAGCATTCTCGGAATCTTGGATTACTGGGGTATTTATCACATCACTTTCAAACGGTCCACTAAGTGATTGGATCTTAAGTAACGCACCTTTAGAATCATTTTTCAATGCGGAGTCATGCCAAAGATTCGCTGCCATAGTTAAGTACAGCAGCTCTTCTTTTGTAAATTCGTTTTGAGCAAATTGAAATGTCTCACTCCTTATTAAGTAACCTTGATCATCTTCAAAAAGTGGATCTATACCCTTAACCTCAATTTGAATTCCAAGGCCTCGCAATTCATCTTTGTCTCTTTCGAACATTCTTTCCATTGCTTCTGGGGTACCGATGTAACCAGACACCTCCTGGAATATCTCAGTTTTTGTTAAATACCGTTTAGTTGCAAGTAGAGCCAAGGTGAGGTTAATTAGTCGCTCAGTTTTTTGGCTACTCACGCCCTTAGATTAGCCATAACTAAAATCTTTGATAAGATTAAGGATGCGTAAAAGCAATAAATCTGTTGTATTGATATCAACTATTTTCCTTCTAACAGCCTGTTCAACGGATGGAGGCGTCAATCCAATGGTGAACCAAGAGCAATCATCTACGACTCTTCCGGAGGTAGGTGGAAGTAAAGGCACTAAACCAACAATTAGCGCACCATCTGGTACCGCACCAACTTCTTTACAATCTAAGGATATTTTTGTAGGTACAGGTAAAGTAGCGATAGCAACGTCAACATTAGAGGTCCACTACACACTGATGGCTTGGAGTACTGGGCAATTAATTGAGTCATCTTGGGATTCTGGACAATCTGCAACATTCCCATTAAATGGAGTTATAGCTGGATGGCAACAAGGTATTCCTGGAATGAAGGAAGGTGGTCGTCGACTATTAGTAATTCCCCCAGATCTTGGTTACGGCGCCCAAGGGGCTGGTGCTGCTATAGGGCCTAATGAAACTTTAATATTTGTTGTTGATTTAATTAAAGTAATTTGATTATTCAATAAGCCCATAAGAACCCTTTGAAGGGCGTCGCCTTCTTTGCAAAACAGGCACACCAGGAGCCATCCTTCTTGCAAAAATAAGAAAACCAGTATGGCCAATCATTCGATGCTGCGGACGAACTGCTAGTCCCTCGTGATGCCAGCCTCTTACAATCGTCTCCGATGATTCTGGCTCAGTGAAATCTCCACTTTCCTTAATTGCATCTGACATTTTCGATAACTGCGTTGTTGTTGCAACGTAGGCAAGTAAAACTCCACCAGGAACAAGTGCTTTTGATGCAGTACTAATACAATCCCATGGAGATAACATGTCAAGAATTACTCGATCATAATCCTTTTCAAAAGATTGTTCTTGTAACGCCCCTACGGTCAACTGCCAATTTTCTGGCCTAGCTCCAAAATAATTAGTTACATTCTCTTCTGAAATTTGGGCGAAATCTTCTCTGATTTCAACTGAATGCAGAAAACCATTTCCTCCAATTGCCCGAATAATTGAAATGCTGAGTGCTCCAGAGCCAACTCCAGCTTCTAGCACTCTCACACCAGGTTTTATATCAGCAACCCCAAGAATCATTGCCGCATCTTTTGGGTAAACAATTGTCGCTCCTCGTGGCATTGACAAGACATAATCCGCGAGTAATGGTCTAAACGCTTGAAACTTAAGTTCCCCAGTTGTTTGCACTATCGAGCCTTCAGGTAAGCCAATTAAATCATCGTGCTTAAGCATACCTTTATGCGTATGCCATTCCGCCCCAGGTTTAAGAGTAATTGAATAGAGCTTTCCCTTCGCATCGGTTAATTGAACCCGATCACCATATAAAAAATTCCGATCAACCATATGATTAAAAACCTTCCCCTAAAAATGGGTACCATATGAATAATTGATCTAAATTGATTTCACTTAAAGAAGATATAACTCTTAAACCCGCCTGCTCTTCAATTTTTATTAGATGTGGAATGGCAATTACTTGAGCACCCGCCCGCAGCCCCGATTCAACTCCAGTTAAAGAATCTTCAAATACTAAGCACTTTGAAATATCTACGCCTAATAGCCTTGCTGCCAAAAGGTATGGAGCTGGATCTGGTTTAGAGTTTTTTACATCATCCCTTGAAACAGTTACATCAAATGAACCTATCGGAAATCGATTTAAAGCCGAAAGCATTAAATCCCTACTACTGGCAGTAACAAGAGCGGTTTTAATATTAGCTCGCTTGCATGATTTCACTAATTCAGTTGCGTTAGGAATTAAAGTTAAATGAGTTTTCATTTTTTCCTTCATTACAGAGTGCAGCTGCTTAAGGAAATAACCATAAGGTTTTATATTTTTACTTCGATCTTGCATGTATTGTTCGGTTCGCTCAGCAGGTCCACCCAGGCAATTTATTTGATCCTGTTGATCCCAATGGCAACCAACTTCAGCCATTACTTCAATCTCAGATTCGAGCCAAAGTGGTTCGGAATCGATCAATGTTCCGTCCATGTCAAACAAAATAGCACTCATGAAGCGTTAAAATATTTTGCTTCAGGGTGGTGAACCACTATTGAAGATGTTGATTGCTCTGGGTGGAGTTGGAACTCCTCGGATAATGTGATGCCTATTCGACTTGGATCAAGTAGTTCACAAATCTGAATTTGCTGTTCTAAATCTGGGCAAGCCGGATACCCAAATGAGTATCGAGAACCTTGATAGCCTTGATCAAATATCTCCTTAAGATCTCTAGAATCTGAATGGTTAATATTTAATTCTTCACGTGTCCTAGCATGCCAATGCTCGGTAAGAGACTCTGTTAATTGAACTGATAAACCATGTAGTTCTAAATACTCTCTGTATAAATTAGCATCAAAAAGCCTACTAATGGCATCACTGATCGACTGCCCCATTGTTACGAATTGAAAACTAACAACATCTAATTGCCCACTATCTTTACTTCTAAAAAAATCGGCTAAACATAAGCGACGATCCCTACTTTGTCTCGGGAAAGTAAATCTGACTCGCTCATTACCTTTGAATTCCCCTTCATGATGCACAACAACTAAATCGTTACCTTCGCTATAACAAGGGAAGTATCCGTAAACAACCGCTGCGTTCAACCATCCCTTTGACTGTACTTCATTCAACAAAACGCGAAGCTGAGGCCTGCCTTGTTGTTCTGCCATCTCTTCAAAATCTTTACCCTTCAATCCCCACTGTCCCAGGAATAATGCACGCTCGTCTAACATGTGCACATAATCGGCAAGTGCTATTCCCTTAACAACTCTTGATCCGAAAAAAGGAGGCTGTGGAATCAAATTATCATCAGCAACATCACTGCGTTTAGTATCAACTATTAATGAACCACCCTTATCCGTTCTTGGCGTTCGTCTTTGTTTAAGCGGGGGCAATTCAATACCTGGAACGCCTCGCTTAATTCCCATCAATGTATCCATAAGCTTCAAACCCTCGAAAGCATCTTTGGCGTAACGCACAGTTCCGGAAAATTGTTCGGACAAATCCTGTTCTACATAAGATCTAGTAAGTGCTGCGCCACCTAAAACAACTGGCCATCTGTTACCAAGCCCTCGTGAGTCTAATTCCTGCAAGTTTTCCTTCATAATCACTGTTGACTTTACTAGCAGTCCAGACATACCAATCACATCAACATTGTTCTCTGACGCCGCATCAATAATTTGATTGACAGTCTGTTTAATTCCAAGATTAACCGTTTCATAGCCGTTATTAGAAAGGATAATATCTACTAAATTCTTACCAATATCGTGAACATCACCTTTTACAGTAGCTAGTAATATCTTTCCCCTGCCTTGATCATCCGTCTTTTCAATATGCGGCTCCAAAAAGGCTACTGCAGATTTCATTACCTCAGCAGATTGCAGAACAAATGGGAGTTGCATTTCACCCTTACCGAATAATTCTCCGACTATTTTCATACCAGAGAGCAAGTGATCATTTATTATCTCAAGCGCTGGAATTTTGGAGTCCAAGGCAGTTTGCAAATCATCTGTAAGGCCTACTTTTTCGCCATCAATAATTCGCCGTTGTAATCTTTCCGCTAAGGGCAGTGCGGCCAACTCAGCAGCTCTACTTTCCTTAGTAGATGTGACCTCTACATTCTCAAATAACTGTAGAAATTTTGTTAACGGATCATAAATTAGCGCCCCGGCCGAGTCGTATTTTCTGCGGTCATAAATTAGATCTAGCGCCACCTGTAATTGATCTGCAGGAATCCTGTTTATTGGTGTTATTTTTGAAGGGTGAACAATCGCCGAATCCAAACCATTCTTTACTGCTTCGGCAAGAAAAACTGAGTTTAGAACAATTCGAGCAGCGGGGTTTAATCCAAAAGATACATTACTCACTCCCAAGGTTGTTTGTACATCTGGAAACTCAGACTTCAATGCTTTAATAGCATTGATAGTTTCAATACCATCCCTGCGAGTTTCTTCTTGCCCAGTAGCAATTGGGAAAGTTAGGCAATCTATAAGTATGTCATCGACTCTCATCCCCCAGTTCGATGTCAGGTCACTGATTAACCGCCGCGCCACTTTCAATTTCCATTTTTCATCTCTAGCTTGGCCATCTTCATCAATAGTTAAAGCTATAACCGCTGCACCATGTTCTACTACCAATGGCATGATCCGAGCAAATCTAGAGGTTGGACCATCTCCATCCTCATAGTTGACTGAATTTATAACAGACCTACCACCTAATTGCTTAAGTCCAGCTTCTAAAACAGCTGGCTCGGTTGAATCCAAAACAATTGGCAAAGTAGACGAAGTAGCAAGTCTAAAAGCTAATTCTTTCATATCTGCAACACCATCTCTACCAACATAATCAACAGAAAGATCAAGCATGTGCGCACCATCACGAATTTGATCACGTGCAATCTCAACACAGCTTTGCCAATCCTCTGCTAACAATGCATCACGAAATGCTCTTGAACCATTTGCGTTTGTTCGCTCACCTATTGAAAGATAAGCATTTTGTTGTTTAAAGGTAACTGCTTGATACAGTGATGAAGCTCCAACCTCTCTTACAATATCGCGAGAAGCAGTCTTAAGATTTTTCAACTCCTTGACCACCTCGCGCATATGGTCTGGCGTTGTACCGCAGCAGCCACCCACTAACGAAACTTTGTAATCAATTACAAATTGCTTAAGTGATTTTGCAAGCTCAATCGGACCGAGAGGATAATGAGCACCATTCTCTCCTAATAATGGCAAACCAGCATTTGGCATGACAGATAAGCCAATGGATGCTCCTTTGCTTAAAACGCGCAAATGTTCACTCATTTCTGCCGGGCCAGTTGCGCAATTCAATCCAATTAAATCAATACCCAAAGGCTCTAACGCATTGAGAGCTGCGCCAATTTCAGAGCCCATTAACATTGTCCCGGTAGTTTCAACTGTAACTTGCGCGATTAAAACTATATCTTTTTTTGATTTATTAATTGCTTCTCGTGCACCGTTAATTGCAGATTTTGCTTGCAGTAAATCTTGAGTAGTTTCAATAAGCAATGCATCACATCCACCTTGAATTAATCCGGTAGAAGCAATCTCATACGCTTGCTTCAATTTTTCATAGGTGGTGTGACCCAAAGTCGGTAGTTTGGTTCCAGGACCAAGTGAGCCCAACACCCAACGTGGTTTATCCGGGGTCGAAAATTGATCCGCACACTCCCTAGCTAACTTAGCTCCAGAATATGCAAGCTCGTATATTCGATCCTCAATTCCGTACTCAGCTAAATTTGCGAAGTTTGCACCGAATGTGTTCGTTTCTATTGCATCAACGCCTGCCTGTAAATATTGGTTATGAACAGATTTAACAATCTCTGGTCTGGTCACATTTAAAATCTCATTACAACCTTCATGGTTTTGAAAATCAGCCAAAGTTGGATTTTGAGATTGAAGCATCGTGCCCATCGCTCCATCAGCGATTACTACCCTACTTAAAAGAGCGCTGCGCAATGAGTTCATGAGAATACTTTACCGCAACAAAGTATGCAATTCTCTAAATCAAAGCGTTAGACCAAGAAGAGCATCAATTGCTCTTGATACCTTCCCACTTTGATTAACATTTCCTTCTTTTTCAGATTGATCTGCCCATAAAAGCAATCGATCTAAGGATGAAGGAGTATCTAAATTATTCGCCAAATCCAAAATAATACTTTGTATCAGATGATTACTATCTGCCACCTCAGTACGAGCTATCGCGGCACGTACTTTCTCAACACTAAGGGATGCAGAATTAAGTAGTTCGGAACTCCATTGGCGGTCTGATTGATAGTGTCCACTTAGTAAGGCCCAGCGAATAACCATTGGATCAATACCGCTATTAATTAATTCCGAAACAAAAACTAGATTACCCTTTGATTTACTCATTTTTTCACCATCTAAGCCAATCATTCCGGTATGAACATAGTTACCAGCAAAATTTCGACCATATGCTGCACGAACGATCTGTGCACACATATAATGATGTGGGAAAATTAAATCAGACCCTCCACCTTGTAAATCAATTATCGGATCACTTTCATTTTCAATAAAATGACATGCAATAGCTGTGCACTCAACATGCCAGCCAGGTCTTCCAAAACCAAAACTGCTTGGCCAGCCAGGTTCACCCTCGCGGTTTGATAACCAAATCACTGGATCCAGTGGGTGCCTCTTCCCAGTTCGCTGTGGATCACCACCTCGTTCTGCAAAAATTTTAGAAGCTTTCTCAATACTTATTGGTAAGTCAGTTAAAAAGTCTGTTACCGAAAAATAATAATCGCCATCTAAGATATAAAGGTATCCAGATTCATTCAAACGTGTCATAAACTTTTCTATAAGATCAAAAGTGTCTGTGACCTTAATGAAATGATCTGGCGGAAGTATTCGAAGTGCCGACATATCAGAGGTAAAAAGGTCAATTTGAGAATCAGCTAACTGTTTCCACTCTTTACCATCTCGTTTTGCGCGTTCAAGTAGCGGATCATCAATGTCGGTAACGTTTTCGACAAAACTTACCGATTTGCCAGATTGAAGTTGATAGCGATTAATTAAATCAAAAGCTAGATAAGTCGCGGCATGGCCAAGATGCGTAGCGTCATATGGCGTAATCCCACAGACATACATCGAGAAAGTATCTTTACTAGTTAGACCGGTAAGACCTTTACTACTATCAATAACATTCAAATCAGGAAATTGATAACCCTCAAGAGGGGGAAGATAGAATTTAGGCCAACTACTCATAGTTAATTATCGCTTAGACCGGCGGCCATGGAACTGCAGGCCATTGATTACTTGGTTCCGGAAATTTAGCCTTGGAGGTAAGTGAAACTAAGCGTCGCCTTAGTGCAGTGATTTCGAGCGCTGTTAAATATTGAGAAAATATCTCTTCAAGCGCCAAACTACTTATTGAATGGAGTAATGCCAATTCATCTGAGTTAAATGGTGATGCGGCAAACTGCCATAAAACTGTTCGCAACTTATCATCGCTATGAAATGAAACTCCATGATCGCAGCCCTTCAGTACTCCAGAGCTATCAACAAGTAAGTGCCCATATTTACGATCTGTATTATTAATTATCGCATCAAATAATGCTAACTTTCTTAATTGCGGATCGCTGCTCTGTCCGAACTCAACAACATCAATATTTTCGTCAATATCAATCCATTGCTGAACCATACCCAAGCCAAACGGTCCATCTCTTAGTGCGGTATATGGCACTAAATTAAGTTCTGAAAGGTAACTAATGAGATAAGCAGAGTATTCACGACTAGCAAGATTCCCATCCTGAAAATCCCAAAGTGGACGTTCTCCAGCAATTGGCTTATAGATCACATGTTGTATTGGATCACTATCCTTGATGTGCGCAAGTAAAGTTGCATTTGAAGCGTCGACTAATCTGCCTTTAATAACTAACTCACCGGTATCTATTAAATGGTTCTTGGTAATCATCTTCTATATCCATTTGATCTTGGGCATAAATGACCCCGCGGATCGATTGGTAAACTACAGAATGGACATGCTGGTCGACCTGCATTAACAATAGACTTAGCACGCTCACAAAAACCCTTAACTTGATCAATTCTAAGTGTGGCAATAATAAGATCTGGACCTGAATCCAAATCATCCAAAATTAAATCTTCGTCTTGCGATATAGCTTGAATGTTCACAAATACTAAATCTTTCTCCCAGGTAATACTTATGACGCCAACCTGAAAATCCTGATCGATTGGAAGTTCCATGGGTAGGTTGTCAACAACGGCAGCAGCGCTCAAATCTGCAGCAGTGGCTAATTTGCCACGTCGAAGCTCTCTAATCAATTCTTCGAATCGCTCCGTTAATGCTATCACTTGGGTTTTCTCCAAGGTCACTGAATTCAGTCCTTCACTTGATTTAACCTGAATGAAGAATTGACGCTCACCAGGTTCACCTATAGCACTAACGATAAATCTAGTTGCTGGTTGATGACGATAAATAACTCTTGGCATTTATCTTTGCCACC
>JBEGQD010000035.1:0-5126 GCA_041181125.1 Actinomycetota bacterium
CCACAATCACTGGAGAGTGTTTTATCTGAGGTTATTGCGGGTCGTAATTGGGGTAAAGGAGTTGCTGAAGGAAATTTATTTAGTGATTGGGAAAATATTGTTGGCGGTGAGATTGCTCAACACACAATACCAATCTCATTAGTTGATGGCAGATTAACAATTCAATCCTCATCATCTGCTTGGGCAACACAGATGCGACTTATGTCAGATCAATTACTTAAAACAATTTCAAACTCAGCACCAGGTGCACTAGTTGAAGAGTTAAATGTTTTGGGACCAAATGCGCCAAGTTGGAAGCGTGGACTTCGCTCAATAAAGGGAGCTAGAGGGCCAAGAGATACCTACGGCTAGTAGCCACCCACAAAACTTCGCTAAAACCGCCCCATTTACACCACAAAACCCGTTTTTGGGTATTTCTAAATCTCACTTCCCGATAGGATTATCGAGTGAGCCGGTTAAATCACGGCCAGGATCGATTATGAGAGAGTTTGGAGGTATCTAGTGCCGGCCAAAAGCAGTGCAGAGCAGGTTAAGTCAAAAAAAGAGCACAAAGGTTATGACGCATCAAATATCACCGTACTTGAAGGATTAGATGCGGTTAGAAAAAGACCAGGAATGTATATCGGCTCAACTGGTGAGCGCGGATTACACCACCTAGTTTATGAAGTAGTCGATAACTCAGTAGATGAGGCATTAGCTGGTTACTGCACAGAGATAAATGTAATTTTACAAAAAGATGGATCGGTAAAGGTAATTGATAATGGCCGTGGAATTCCAGTTGACATCCATCCAGTTGAAAAAAAGCCGGCACTTGAGGTTGTACTAACTGTTTTACATGCTGGTGGAAAGTTTGGCGATGGTGGCTACTCAGTATCTGGTGGTCTACATGGTGTTGGTATCTCAGTTGTTAACGCATTAAGTACAAATTTAGCTGTTGATGTTATGCGAGATGGTTTTAATTGGAGCCAAAGTTATAAATTGGGTGTGCCAACTGCGCCAGTGAAAAAAGGTAGTGCGACCGAAGATTCCGGCACAACTGTTACCTTTTGGCCATCTAAAGAGATATTTGAAACAACAGATTTTTCATTTGAAACCTTATCTGCCCGCTTTCGCGAAATGGCATTTTTAAACAAAGGATTGATTTTAACTTTAACCGATGAGCGTCCTGGCCATGTTGATGATAAAGGAAATCCATTACATGTTCGATATGAGTATGCCGGCGGAATTATTGATTTCGTAAAGCATTTAAATTTAACAAAGGGTGAGACCCATAAATCAATTATTTCATTCACTGGTGATGATGCCAAACATAAGATGTCACTAGAGGTGGCAATGCAGTGGAACACCGGGTTTTCTGAATCTGTTTACACATTTGCTAACACCATTAACACCCAAGAGGGTGGAACACATGAGGAAGGTTTTAGAACCGCACTTACCTCAATTGTTAATAAGTTTGGTGAAGAGTGGGGTTTTATCAGAAAGAAAGAGGATCGCTTAACCGGAGATGATGTTCGTGAGGGCTTAACTGCGATTGTCTCTATCAAAATAGGTGAGCCACAATTTGAAGGCCAAACTAAAACAAAGTTAGGAAATACTGAGGCGAAATCTTTTACACAAAAAGCGATGAATGATCACCTAACCTCTTGGTTTGAGAAAAATCCAAGCGAAGGAAAAGATATTGTTAGAAAATCAATTGATGCCGCAGCAGCTCGTGTTGCAGCACGTAAAGCACGTGATTTATCTAGAAACCGCAAAGGATTACTAGAGGGACGAGGCATGCCAGGAAAGTTGGCCGATTGCCAGTGGACTGAACCAGAAAAATGTGAGCTATATATTGTTGAAGGAGACTCAGCAGGGGGCTCTACAAAAGGTGGCCGAGATTCACGTTATCAAGCGGTTCTACCAATTCGTGGAAAGATTCTAAATGTTGAAAAAGCAAGAATTGATCGCGTGTTACAAAATAATGAGGTTCAAGCTTTAATTACCGCACTTGGTACTGGAATACACGATGATTTTGATTTAGCAAAACTTAGATACCATAAAATTATTTTGATGGCAGATGCTGATGTTGATGGCCAACACATTAGAACTTTGTTATTAACTTTATTATTTAGATTTATGAAGCCATTAATTGAAAATGGTTTTGTCTACCTAGCCCAACCACCACTGTATAAATTAAAGTGGGGTGGCAAAGAACCGGTGCAGTATGCCTTTAGCGACAAAGAGCGAGACGGCTTTATTCAAATGGGATTAGATAATGGAAAGCGCCTACCAAAAGAGGATGGCATTCAACGATTTAAAGGATTAGGTGAGATGCCTGCGAAAGAGTTGTGGGATACCACAATGGATCCAGCAACTAGAGTTTTAATTAAAGTAACACTAGAAGATGCAGCAGCCGCTGATGATTTGTTTTCAGTATTAATGGGTGAAGATGTTGAGCTGCGCCGATCATTTATTCAACGCAACGCTAAAGATGTTAGATTCTTGGATATTTAAAAGAGATTAATTATGGATAAAACTTTTACCGATAATGTGGGCGAACATGGCCGTGACAGACAAGAGTCTGTTGATCTACAAGTTGAAATGGCCAGATCTTATTTAGATTACGCGATGAGTGTAATTGTTGGACGCGCACTTCCTGATATTAGAGATGGCTTAAAACCAGTACACCGCCGTGTTTTATATGCAATGTATGACGCTGGTTATAGGCCCGATAAAGGTTATTACAAATCATCTCGAATTGTTGGAGATGTAATGGGAAATTATCACCCACACGGTGATACTGCTATTTATGACGCAGTAGTTCGTCTTGCTCAATTCTGGTCACTTCGCTATCCATTAATTGATGGCAATGGAAACTTTGGCTCCCCTGGTAATGATCCAGCTGCAGCAATGCGTTATACCGAAGCTCGTCTTGCTCCTTTAGCTATGGAGATGATGCGAGATATTGATGAAAATACAGTTGATTTCATTCCAAACTATGACGGCAGATCACAAGAGCCAACAGTCTTACCATCACGCTTTCCAAATCTATTAGTAAATGGCTCTGCCGGTATTGCTGTTGGAATGGCAACAAATATCCCACCACATAATTTAAATGAGGTAATCGAGGCAACCTGCTTTGCATTAGAAAATCCAGATATGAAATCTGATGAACTACTTGCCAAGTTAATGACAATTGTAAAAGGCCCTGATTTTCCAACCAAAGCTTTAATTGTTGGCCGGAGTGGAATTGAGGATGCATACAAAACTGGCCGCGGATCAGTAATTATGCGCGCAGTAGTTGAGGTTGAAGAGATTAATAAACGAACATGCTTAGTTGTTACCGAACTTCCCTACCAGGTAAACCCAGATAACTTAGCTTTAAAAATTGCCGAACTAGTTAAAGATGGACGCATTAAAGGTATTGCAGATGTTAGAGATGAGGGAAATGAACGTTTAGGACAAAGACTTGTAATTGTTTTAAGAAATGATGCGGTTGCAAAAGTAGTTTTAAACAACCTTTATAAACACACTCAACTTCAGGATTCATTTGGTGCCAACATGTTGGCATTGGTCGATGGCGTGCCTAGAACGCTACGACTGGATGAGTTTATTCGTTACTACATAGATCATCAGGTTGAAGTAATTGTCAGGCGAAGTAAGTATCGCTTGGTAGAGCGAGAAAAACGCGCTCATATATTAAAAGGTTACTTAAAAGCGCTAGATGCATTAGATGCAGTTATTGCATTAATTAGGGCTAGTAAGACACCTGAAGAGGCAAGAAGTGGGCTAATGAAACTTCTTGAGGTAGATGAGCTGCAAGCAAATGCAATTTTGGATATGCAACTGCGCAGAATTGCCGCCCTTGAGCGCCAAAAGATTATTGATGAACATGATGAGTTAATGGCTGATATTAAAGAATTAAACATCATTTTAGCTAGCCCAGAAAGGCAGCGAAAAATAATCAAAGATGAGCTAACTGAGGTTGGCACCAAGTATGGAAATGAGCGGCGCACACAGATTATCGCCGGCGACACTGATCTATCTGTTGAAGATTTAATTCCAGATCAAGATGTAGTTGTGACAATTACAAAGGGTGGTTACTCAAAGCGGACTAAAGCAGATGCCTACCGCGCACAAAAGCGTGGTGGTAAAGGGGTAAAGGGTGCTGCGCTTAAAACCGATGATGTAGTTGAACATTTCTTCACCGCAAGTACCCACAACTGGTTACTTTTCTTTACCAATAAAGGCCGGGTCTACCGAGCTAAGGTGCATGAGCTACCAGATGCAGGCCGTGACGCCCGTGGCCAACATGTGGCAAATCTTTTAGCATTTAAACCAGATGAAACTATTGCGCAAGTAATTGCAATTACCGATTATCAAACTCAACCTTACTTAGTAATTGCAACCAAGGCTGGAATTGTTAAGAAGACGCCATTGGTTGAGTATGACTCACCAAGAAGCGGTGGCTTAATTGCAGTCTCACTTAAAGCTAATGATGAGGTGGTATCGGCAACTTTGGTAAGTGAGAAAGAGGAGTTGTTATTAGTTTCAAAGATGGGAATGTCGCTTAGGTTTGCAGCGAATGATGAAAATCTGCGCCCAATGGGAAGAGGAGCCACCGGTGTAATTGGTATGAAGTTTAGGAAAGGTGACAACTTGCTTGCGATGGCAGCTATTAGTAGTGATAACAAAAATTATGTATTTACCGCCACCGATGGTGGCTATGCCAAACGCACAAAGCTTGAGGAGTATCGAACTCAAGGAAGAGGTGGTGTAGGAGTAAAGGCTGCCAAGATCGATGAGGATTCCAGAGGTGTGTTAGTTGGTGCAATGATCGTGCAGGAAGGTGATGAAATCTTGGCAATCTCATCAGCTGGCACAGTTATGCGCACACCATTGACACAGATTAGAGAGACAGGCCGAGACACTTTGGGTGTGCGGCTGGTAAACCTAGATGCTGGAATCTCAGTAGTATCTGTCACTCGCTTAGTTGATGATCTCGATTAAGCGCTGAACTAGTAGATTGAAGAGGTAATAAAGAACCGCTTTTGGTTGCGCAGTACTTCCTCAGGTAGCCTTCACCAGCAATATGGGCCTATAGCTCAGCCTGGTTAGAGCGCTTCCCTGATAAGGAAGAGGTC
>JBEGQD010000036.1:0-9246 GCA_041181125.1 Actinomycetota bacterium
CCGGGTAAAGATATTGGATCGAGTAAATGTTAGGAATTTAACCAAGGCGCAGGTTGGCGAGGAGATCGATCTTGTAGTTGCCGATTTATCTTTTATTTCACTCAAACTAGTGCTACCAGCACTAATCTTGGTTGCAAAAAATGATGCTGATTTTCTAATAATGGTTAAACCCCAATTTGAGGTTGGTAAGGAAAAACTAGGTGCCGGTGGTGTTGTTAGGGATTCACATCTACGAAAGGCCGCAGTAACTGAGGTTGCTAATGCCGCTTACTCACTATCACTGGGCTGCCTAGGAGTAGTTGCCAGTTCACTGCCTGGACCATCTGGGAATGTTGAGTACTTCCTGTGGTTAAGGAAAGGCGCACCAGCCCTATTGGAAGTAGATTTAGATCTTGCGATCACAAAGGGGCCAGCATGAGTAATACAGTAAAAACAGTTTTGTTGGTAACACATCCAACTCGCCCTGAAGCAATATCAACTGCCAATGACCTAGCAAAATTATTGAACGCAAAGGGAATTTCTGTTTACTCCACAATTAAGACCGCTGGAGCTACCGAGTTCAAGGGTAGCGATCATATTGATTTATCAGTTGTTTTAGGTGGAGATGGCACCATGCTAAGGGCTGCAGAGTTGTTCCGTGGTAAGCAAGTACCAATCCTTGGAATAAATCTTGGCCATGTTGGTTTCCTGGCCGAGATTGAACGCCCCTCACTTGATGAGATTGCGAATGCAATTGCTTCAGGTTCATTTTCAATAGAAACGCGAATGAGTTTAAATTACCAATTACTTCGTAACGAAAAAATCATTCAAACTGGCTGGGCGTTAAATGAAGTATTAGTAGAGCGTAATGATCACCAGATGATTGATCTTTTCGTGCAGATTGATCATCGCCCACTTTCTAGATGGTGGTGTGATGCAGTTATATGTGCGACCCCAACTGGATCAACTGCCTATGCATACTCAGCTGGTGGTCCGGTAGTTTGGCCAGAGGTAGATGCATTAGTACTCCTACCACTTGCAGCACACGCTCTTTTTTCAAAACCTATGGTGGTTTCACCCAAGTCTGAGATTGCTATTGATCTAGAGAGTGAATCAGCTGATTTAAACGCTGATGGTATTAGAAGGACAAAATTACAAAGAAATGATCGAGTAGTTTTAACAAGCGATAAAGAAAATGTATTGCTTGCACATATAAAGGGCGCTACCTTCACTGATCGAATCGTTGCAAAATTTAAATTGCCGGTTGAGGGTTGGCGTGGCGAGTAAGAAGGTTAGTAAGAGTAGCTTAGAAGAAATCTCGATTCGCGGGCTTGGAGTTATCGAAAGTACAAATATTGAATTTAAACCCGGTTTAACTGTGCTTACTGGCGAAACTGGGGCTGGTAAAACTATGGTGTTGACTGCCCTGGGTTTAGTTTTAGGTAGTAAAAGTGATTCGGATTTAGTTCGGCAAGGGCAAGAGCGTGCAGTAATTACCGGAAAGTTTGCTGTACCAAAACAGATCGCAGATCAAATAATTGAATCTGGGGGAGAGGTAGAGGATGAAAGTGTTGTTATTACTAGAACCCTCAGCACTGCAGGAAAATCACGAGTACTAGTTGGCGGTGCGGTTAGTTCAACCTCTGCAGTAAATCAATTTTCACAGAGTTTGGTTGAAATCCATGCTCAATCATCATCCTCAAAATTAACTAAACCTGCGGTCAGCCGTGAATTGTTAGACAGGTTTGCCGGTATTGATTTGAGTGAGTATCAAAATATCTATGATCAGTACCAACAAATGATTTTACGAATTTCAGATCTTCAATCTCAGTTAAGTCAACGAGATAAAGAAATGGCTATGATCGCTGAGTTTGCAACCGATTTTGATAAACTAAATCCTAAATCTGGTGAACTAACACAAATAGAAAATGAGATCGCACGGTTAGGCTCGGTTGAGCAGTTAAATCAAGCAGTTTCTGCCACTCTAAATCTCCTAGAAGATGATGAGATATCAGCAATAAATCTTCTCCAACAGATTCGAAAGAAGCTTGATCAAGTACATGGTAAGGACAGCGAGTTAGATCAACTCTCCGATCGCTTTACAGAAAACTTGCTGAACCTTTCAGATATAGCCAGTGATTTAACCGGCTATCTCTCAAATCTTGAAGCTGATCCAAATCGGTTCGCATCATTACAGGAGCGAAAATCATTACTTAACTCACTGCTAAAAAGGTATGGCAGGGGTAGTGAGAAAATGGCTGCATATGAACAATTGATCGTTGATGGGCGAAATGCTAAATCGAAAATCTCAGATTTATCTGGGGGAGATGAACGTGTTAAAGAGTTGGAGAAAGAGGCAGATAAATTATTTGCTCAACTTAAAACCCTGGCGATGTCGATCTCAAACCTTCGAAAATCTGGATCTGAAAAACTCTCAAAACTTGTTACCGAAGAGATCAAAAACTTAGCAATGCCTAACTCGAAGTTTGTTATAGAACAGAGGATTGCTGATAGTAGTGATGCGAGTAATTACTCAACTACTGGTTTAGATGAAATCACTATTTTATTTAGTGCTCACTCGGGTGCTGTACCTCTGTCGCTAAGCAAAGTTGCAAGTGGAGGTGAATTATCGCGAGTTATGTTAGCTCTTGAGGTAGTAATAGCTGAGGCTGAGCCAATTGGTACTTATATTTTTGATGAGGTTGATGCTGGAGTTGGTGGAAAAGCTGCGGTTGAGGTTGGCCGCCGACTTGCAAAACTGGCTAAATCTGCCCAAGTAATTGTTATAACTCATCTGCCACAGGTTGCTGTATGGGCCGATAATCATTTAGTAGTGAAAAAGAGTGAGAATGGATTAGTAACACAAAGTGATGTTATTGAAATTAATGCAGATGCACGAAAGGTTGAAATTGCTAGAATGTTAAGCGGGCAGGAAGATTCAAAGACAGCACAAGAACACGCAACTGAGTTATTAGCGATTGTTCGCAATGCATGATAATCTAGTCTCCCATGACCGCCAATCATGTGAGTAAACATATATTTGTTACAGGTGGCGTCGCCTCAAGTTTAGGCAAAGGATTAACTGCTTCTAGTTTGGGTAGGCTTTTACGTGCTCGCGGACTTCGAGTTACGATGCAGAAACTTGATCCTTATTTGAATGTCGATCCCGGAACCATGAATCCATTCCAGCATGGTGAGGTTTTTGTTACCGATGATGGGGCAGAGACAGATCTGGATATTGGCCATTATGAGCGCTTTCTCGATACAAACCTGCATGGTTCAGCCAATATCACTACTGGTCAAATCTATTCTTCCGTAATCGCTAAAGAGCGACGAGGTGAGTATTTGGGAGAGACTGTTCAAGTAATTCCACACATTACCAATCAGATCAAGGATGCAATGAAAGCAATGGGTGGGGCAGATGTTGATGTAGTAATTACCGAAATCGGTGGCACAGTTGGCGATATTGAATCTCTGCCATTCCTAGAGGCAGCTCGTCAGATCCGCCAAGATGTTGGCCGTGATAATGTTTTTTACCTACACGTTTCACTGGTGCCATATATGGGACCGGCTGGGGAGTTAAAAACCAAGCCAACTCAACACAGCGTTTCAGCCCTTAGATCCATTGGTATTACACCAGACGCAATTGTTCTGCGAAGTGATCGCCAAATTCCAGATTCAGTCAAGAAGAAAATATCTTTAATGTGTGATGTTGATTTAGATGGTGTAGTAGCAGCGGTTGATGCCCCATCAATTTATGACATCCCTAAGGTGTTGTATTCAGAGGGGCTAGATAGCTATGTGGTTAAAAGGCTGGGAATTAAATGCACAGATGTAGTCTGGGGTGAGTGGGAGGATTTGCTGAAAAAGGTTCACCACCCAAAACATGAAGTAACCATCGCACTAGTTGGTAAGTATATTGACTTACCAGATGCCTATCTTTCAGTTACCGAAGCCCTGCGTGCTGGTGGTTTTGCAAATTTTGCCAGGGTGAATATTAAGTGGGTAACTAGTGATAGTTGCGTCACCGAAAAGGATGCGGCTTTAAATTTGGATGATGTTGATGGTATTTGCGTGCCAGGAGGTTTTGGAGTGCGGGGTATAGAGGGAAAGTTGGGCGCACTTAAATATGCAAGAGAGAATAAAATTCCAACACTTGGTTTGTGTTTAGGTTTGCAATGCATGGTGATTGAGATTGCCCGTAATCTTGTTGGGTTAAAAGATGCGAACTCAGCTGAGTTCGATGAGAAAACTAAAGATCCGGTTATTTCTACAATGAGTGACCAGGTTGATATTGTTGCAGGCAATGGTCAGATGGGTGCAAGTATGCGCCTTGGCCTGTATAAGGCAGACTTACTATCGGGTTCAGTTGTTGCTGGCGTCTATGGTAAGTCTCAAATTACTGAGCGTCATAGACATCGATATGAAGTTAATAATAAATATCGTGAACAAATTGCATCGGCTGGTTTAGTGTTCTCTGGTTTATCACCTGATAAGAACTTAGTTGAGTTTGTTGAGCTGCCTAAAACAATTCATCCTTATTATGTAGGCACCCAAGCACATCCTGAGTTTATATCTCGTCCTACTAGGCCTCACCCTTTATTTATTGGTTTGATTGCCGCAGCGATCGCAAAGCATGGCAAGTGAATATTTAGCTGACTTCTTTAACTACCTTCAAATCGAGAAGGGCTTGGCTAGCAATACAATTTCATCTTATCGCGCTGATTTAGGTCGCTTCTTTCACTATTTATCGATAAACCAACTTTCAATCGAGAGTATTACCAACGAAGATCTATCTAGGTATGTGGCCTGGTTGCGAGGAATGCGAAACACAGATTTTAAAATTGGACAATCATCAATTGCCCGCAATGTAGTGAGTATTCGTAGTTATTTCTCTTATCTCAGTAAAGAGCATGGTATTAAAAATGTTGCTCTTAATTTTAAACCGCCAAAGATAAGTAAGCGTTTACCCAAAGCTTTGACGATTGATCAAGTGATGGGCATGCTAGATATTTTACCTACCGATCCGGTATCAATAAGAGATAAGGCGATAGTTGAACTCCTCTATGCAACTGGGGCGCGGGTCAGTGAATTAACCAACTTAAATATTGGAGATATTGGTTCAATTGAAACCGAGGGCGTTGTTACTTCCACTGTCAAACTCAAGGGTAAAGGTGGCAAAGAACGAATTGTACCAATTGGTTCATATGCAATATCGGCGGTTGAGGATTATTTAGTCAGATCAAGATCTACTTTTGTAAAAGTAAGCACTCAAAAAGCATTATTTCTAAATCAACGCGGTGGGAGGTTAACTCGTCAAAGTGCTTGGAGCGTGATTACTTCTGCAGCCGAAAGGGCTGGAATTTCAGAACAGGTGACACCTCATTCAATGCGTCACTCATTTGCAACTCATTTATTAGATGGTGGGGCAGATATCAGAGTAGTTCAAGAATTACTTGGACATTCATCGGTAACGACTACACAGATTTATACACTAATCACAATTGATCGAATACGGGAGAGTTATGCAAGTGCTCACCCTAGAAGTAAGTAGTGCTTACCGACCTCGTAATCTGCGCGCGATAATGCTTTGATCTCCCTTAGCTTCAAGATCAGCGATAATGATTGAAAGCGATTCTCTAACAATTCTGCCACGATCTACCGCTAAACCAAGATCACCACGAAGGGCAAGGCGAGCTTGATCTAAATCGTAAAGTTCATCAGGGGATAGATAAACCGTAATCTTCTCATCATGTTTTTCACGGCCAGATGGCGCGCGATCAAAAGCATTAACTCGCCGTCTTGGAGTTTGGCGAACTGAATTTTTTGGAGTAGCTGCAGCAACAGGAGTTTGAGTAATCTCCTCACTATTTTCGCGTTGTGATGGGACCGCACTTAACGTTGCGGTATTTCTAAATAACTCATCAGCGCCGGGCAAACTCACTCTACGGCTCATTTAGCTCCTCCTCTAGCAATTAACTCACGGGCAAGTCGCCTGTATGAAGCAGAACCAGTACTGCTACTTGCATATGCAGTTACTGGCACACCAGCAACAGTTGACTCAGAAAATCTAACAGTTCTAGAGATGATTGTGTCAAATACTTCATCTGGGAACTCTTTGTCAATTAGTTCCAACACCTCACGAGAATGGCTAGTTTTTTTCTCAAACATAGTTGCCAAAATTCCTAGAATCTCAAGCTCAGGGTTTGTATTTTCTTTAATTTTTTGGATAGTTTTCTTTACGAGTGAGAGCCCAAGGACAGCAAAGTACTCACATTCCATTGGGATTATGACGCCATTTGACGCTGTTAATGCATTAACAGTTAACGTTCCTAGGGATGGGGAGCAATCAATTAAAATAACATCATACTTATCTAGAACTGGCGCTAATAATTTACGTAGTTTATGTTCCTTTGCGATTTCAGATACAAAAGCTGCTTCAGCTGCTGCAAGATCCTCATGACCTCTAATGAAATCAAGTCCAGGAACTGAAGATTTTAAAATAAAATCCTCTAGCTTTGATTCTGAATCATTTAACAAATACCAGATCGAGCCATACTGTTCGCGAAGAGCGGTGCCCTTTATTCCTAGCCCCGTAGTCATTGATGCTTGAGAATCAAAATCAATGAGTAAAACTCGACGACCTACTTCAGCTAATGCCGCACCTAGGTTAATAGCGGTGGTGGTTTTTCCAACTCCGCCCTTTTGATTAACAACAGATATCACTCGAGCGTTACCAGCCTCAGGCGTCTTAGTTGGCTCAGCAAAGTTGCGTAATTTTTTGCCTAATACATCTGAGGTAGTTGCCAGGCTCTCTTCACGTGGATTTGAGCGAGCAGGAGAGTTTGTCGATTTAGCGTTTAACCGAGAAGTCTGTCTAGCGTTTTTTCCCATGCCCGCAACTTACGGTGGGGCATGTGCAAAGGCAAGGATCTGTGAAGTATCTTGTGCGCATGTCGCAAGAAAATTTGTCCTCTACGCCAGCTGCTGCCTCAATTACCGATGGCAGGGTGGCGGGATTCTCACTGCACTTGGATAACTTTGATGGGCCTTTCGATCTTCTTTTGCAATTGATTTCCAGACATAAAATGGATATCACCGATATCGCCCTAGGAGCAGTAACTGATGAGTTCATTGCCTACATTAAGCAGCTAGAAAACAGTGAAAATGGCTGGGATTTAGATAAAACCACAGAGTTTTTAGTAGTAGCCGCTACCTTGTTGGATTTAAAGGCAGCAAAACTACTGCCATCAGGTGAGATTGATGATGAGGCTGATCTTGCTCTGCTAGAAGCAAGAGATCTCCTGTTCGCAAGGCTTCTTCAGTACCGTGCATTTAAAGAGATTTCATCAATATTTGCTGAACGAATCGAGCGGGAGGAGAAATCCTTTGCCAGATTGGTAGCCCTAGAGCCACATTTTGCTCAACTCTTACCCGAGGTTTTGATAGGTGTTGGTGCGCAAAGGTTTGCTGCTATAGCCAATCGAGTTTTAACCCCAAAGACAGCACCAACCTTTAGCATCGACCACCTGCATCGACCCTTAGTAAGCGTAGCCGAGCAAGCCATTAAGGTTGTGGAGCACCTGCGCAGGGTAGGGCGTGTCACTTTTCGGGCCCTTATCGCAGATGCTGATTCCACTCTTGTCATAGTTGCCCGCTTCCTTTCACTCCTTGAGCTTTATCGTGAGGGTGTCGTCAGATTTGAACAGGTAATTTCTCTTGGTGAACTACAGATAACCTGGGTCGGGACTGCCGAGGGAGAGGTTAAAGTTAGCGATGAATTTGATTTACCGGTACAAGTAATAGATGAGGCCGATAATGTCTGAAGTTGAACTGCAACGTTGCCTTGAAGCGATCTTGATGGTGGTCGATGAGCCAGTTTCTGAGCTTGTTTTGGCCCAGATAATCGAGGCTCCGACCGAAGAAATCCTTTCAGCGCTGAAATCTCTCGCGTTAAAGTATGAATCTGAGCAGCGGGGATTTGAACTGCGCCAAGTTTCCGGCGGTTGGCGGTACTACAGCCACCCAGAGATGGCCCCATTAGTAGAGAAGTTTGTCCTAGATGGCCAGCAAGCAAAGTTAACGCAGGCAGCACTTGAAACCTTGGCGGTAATTGCTTATAGGCAACCTGTTTCAAGAGCGCGTGTATCAGCGGTTAGAGGAGTTAATGTAGAAGCGGTTATGAAGACCTTAGTAAATCGCGGCTTAATTGAGGAGGCTGGTGTTGAGGGTGAATCCGGCGCTATTTTGTATCAAACTACATCTTTTTTCCTGGAGAAACTTGGTTTGAATTCGATCGCAGACCTGCCTGCACTTGCACCGTTTTTACCTGATATCGATGGTTTGGATGACCTGCTCTCTACCCTGACTGAATAATTCTATTTCTTTTAATTCTGCAGTAGGGGCTAAACTTACTTGTGGGCTTAACTCGTTTGAATAAAATTATCGCCGATGCTGGCGTAGCAAGTAGACGTGCTGCAGATCAACTTATATTGGATGGACGTGTAAGTGTTGACGGAGTAACAGTAATTGAGCTTGGCGGTAAGTTTGATCCGGAAATCAATGAGGTTAAAGTTGACGGTGAGAAATTAACAATTAGTAAGTCTAAGACTTACCTTGCCTTTCATAAACCAGCAGGAATTATTTCAAGCATGTCTGACCCAGAAGGGCGCGCAAATTTAGGTGACTATTTTGCCGATAGAAAAGATCGGCTTTACCATGTTGGGCGGTTAGATAAGGATTCAGAGGGCTTAATTCTGCTCACTAATGATGGTGATCTTGCCCATCGGGCTACCCACCCTTCTTACGGTTTAGATAAGCGGTATCTGGTGGAGATTGAAGGTGAATTCAATAAGCAGCTTTCAGATCAACTACTACAGGGAGTCCGGTTAGATGATGGGCTGGCCAGAGCCACCAAAGTGTTCCATGTCCGAGCGGTGAGTAAAAATCATCACTGGGTGGAGATCACAATTCATGAGGGGCGATATCACATTATCCGCAGGCTGATCGAATCGTTGGGCCTTAAGGTACTTAGACTTGTTCGTTTAGATTTCGGACCAATCAACCTAGGAGAGATGAAACCTGGTCGACACCGAGTTCTTAATTCGCAAGAGTTGTCTAATCTATTTAGCCTTTTACATATAAAACTATAAATAATTTTTACAGAAGCAGATTTATCGATATATCGTTATTCTAATGTCGATTAAATATCGACAAATCAATTTAATGCAGCATTAAGTTAGGTCTATATATCTATAAATCAGTTTT
>JBEGQD010000037.1:0-3738 GCA_041181125.1 Actinomycetota bacterium
AGCTAACTCCTTTGGTGCAGCAGCATTTGTTTGGAGTACGGGCTCATTTTTCTCTACTTGGAACTCTTTCTTTGAGCTACAAATTCCAGCCGCAATTTCCGATATTTGTTATGCAATTTTCTATCCACTGGTATTTATCGCAATTACGAGAAGTTTTACCCAAAAGCGATCTATGTCTGCCCTTGAAATACTGGATACTGTAATCATCGCAGTTGGATTAACTAGTGTATTAACCGCATTTGTATTAAAGCCAGCAATGGTGGGATTAGATGGATCTGCCTGGCAAGTTTTTATCTCAATTCTTTATCCAGTTGGGGACATCGTTTTACTCTCCATGGTTTTGGTTTACCTTTTATTAAATCCGTTAAGTAAGCAATCTTTATTTCTTGGCCTTGGCTTACTCTCATTTGCGACCTCAGATTTATTTTTTATCTGGGGTTCCTTGAGCGCAACTTATGAGTTTGGTGCAATAACAGATGATGGCTGGATAATTGGCTTGGTATTGCTTTCAATCTCGCTTTTATTTTCATCCCCTGAGAATAAAACTTCAGAAAAAGTTTCATCATATGGAGCAACTGTTGCACTTATTGCAAGTGGTTGCTTGTTAGGAGTTGCAGCGCTTAAACCTGGATACTTCCCCAGCTTTATATTAATTCCAGGCTTTATCACTATTGCACTTGCCTTTATCAGAATGAGTTTTGCACTCCAAGAAGCAAACACTGCAAGCAATGAAAGAGTTTTAGCTAGAACAGATGAGTTAACGGGTTTATCTAACCGAAGAAACTTCTTGCTCCATTTAAGTCAAATCAGAAGTGGATATATCTTCTTACTTGATCTGGATGGATTTAAAGAGATAAATGACAATATGGGTCATGCTGCTGGTGATGAATTGTTAAAGCAAGTTGCTAATCGATTTAGCAGAGTAACTCCAGATAGTGGCCAGCTGGCAAGACTTGGTGGAGATGAGTTTGGCTTACTGGCCACGATTGATCAGCAAGAGGCGGCTGAATTAGCTCAAGCCTTGCTCGCCACCTTGAGTTATCCAATTTCTTTGTTGACGGGCCAGGTTCGAGTCAAAGTAAGCATTGGTTACGCATCAATTGACCAAGATGTGGACTCTGTTGATTGCCTGCGCCGGGCAGATTTGGCGATGTATGAAGCCAAGCGAAGCGGAAGTGGTCAGAGGATTTGGGATGGCCAAATTGAAAATATAGGTTAATCTTCACTGGCTAAATACATTAACGCAACAGTTGGAGGTCCTAATTGGCAGCACGCTACTCTAATCGAGTTCTAGTTTTAGGTGCAGGTTCAGTATCGCAATGCGTACTACCGTTATTAATTGAACACCTAGTGGATGCAAAACAGATCACGATCGCAGACATGCGTGATAATCGAAGCCGAGTTTCTGAAGCAATCGCAGCGGGCGCTACATATGTGCAAGACCAGTTAACCCGCGAGAATATGGATCAATTTCTTTCAAAGTATTTATCTGCAGGAGATTTTCTTTTAGATTTGGCGTGGAATATTGATGCCAACGAAATTATTGGTTGGGCGCATGATCATGGAGTAATTTATTTAAATACCTCAGTTGAAGAGTGGGAACCATACGCAGCGGGGGCAACTCGTAATCCAACAGAGCGCACACTTTATTGGCGCCATATGAAATTGCGTAAGTTAACAGATACATGGGGCGGCAAAGGCCCAACTGCAATTGTTGAACATGGTGCAAATCCAGGTTTAGTTTCACACCTTACAAAAAAAGCTTTATTTGATATTGCAACTAGTGCGGTTAAAGATGGAAAGGCTGGTCCTGGAGTTGTTGAAGCACTTGCTAGTGAGAATTTTCCAGTCCTGGCTCAAAAACTTGGTGTAAAGGTAATTCACATTGCAGAGCGTGATACGCAAATATCTGATAAACCAAAGCAGGTTAATGAGTTTGTAAATACCTGGTCGGTAGAAGGTTTTTATGAAGAAGGTATTGCACCAGCTGAAATGGGTTGGGGCACACATGAAAAAACATTGCCAGTAAATGCTTATCAACATCCAGATGGGCCAAAAAATCAGATTTGTATTGCCCAGCCTGGTGCGACAACTTGGGTTAGATCTTGGGTTCCAAATATGGAAACCACTGGAATGGTTATCCGCCATGGCGAAGCTTTTACCATTAGCGATCACCTAACGGTTTGGGATAAAGACAAGGCAATTTATCGTCCAACTGTTCACTACGCATACTGCCCAACCGATGCCGCTGTTGCATCAATGCATGAGTTGCAAATGCGCCAATGGGATTTGACTGAGAACCAAAGAATTATGAATGAAGAGATCATCGATGGTGATGACAGATTAGGTGTTCTACTTATGGGCCATCCATATAAATCTTGGTGGACCGGATCATTACTAAACATCCACCAATCCAGAAAATTAGTTCCAAAACAATCAGCAACTACTGTTCAGGTTGCAAGTGCGGTTTATGCAGCCGTTGCTTGGGCAATGGCTAATCCAAATGCTGGTTACTTAGTTCCAGATGACCTGCCTTGGCGAGAAGTTTTAGCATTTGCAGAAAAATACTGGGGTGGTTATCACTCAGCTGCCGCAGATTGGGATCCGCTAATGCATCGTAATGATTTGTTCAAGGGATGGAACAATCGTAAATACGATGAAAGTGATCCTTGGCAATTTAGTAACTTTTTAGTTTAGTTACTTTGTTGGCGGTAGTGGCTTGCTTGCTTTAATCTCATCAAGGCGAGCAAGTGATTCCAATCTTTCAGTTGCATGATCAACTATTGGTTGTGGGTAATCTTTTAAATATCCATCTAAAACATTCCATGGTTCATGGATCTCAATTCCTTTTAGATGTGCTAACTCTGGAACATATTTACGGACATAATCGCCATTCTCATCAAATCTCTTTCCTTGTTCTACTGGATTAAAGACTCGATAGTAAGGAGAGGCATCAGTGCCACATCCTGCGGTCCACTGCCAGCCATGAGCGTTTGATGCCACATCGTAATCAACTAAATGCTCTCTAAAAAATCTCTCACCGAGCTGCCATTCAAGGTGTAAATCCTTAACTAAAAATGATGCTACAACCATTCTGGTTCGATTATGCATCCAACCTTCTTTTAATAATTGGCGCATTGCTGCATCTACAAATGGATAACCAGTTTTTCCTTCACACCAAGCCTTAAATTGAGCTCCTGGTTTGTCATATCTCATCTTAGAAAATTGTGGGGCGTAGTAATCACTTTCTGTGTGTGGATTATTAAATAAGACATCAGCGTAAAACTCACGCCATGCTATCTCTTTGCGAAATACTTCATGGGCTTTACTTTTACCAAGTGGAGCTAACAAGGTACGCGGATGAATTTCACCCCACTTTAAATGAGCACTCATTTTGCTAGTTCCATCAATACCTGCAAGATTTCTAGCCTCATCATAATTATCTAAACCATTTTTTTGAAAATACTTAAATCGCTCAATTGCAGCCTGCTCACCTGCATTACTTATTTTTACTCCTTCTGGGAGTTTCCAATCTGGGAACTCTCTAGAATCGCTATTTGCCTTAACAGTTGGTATCTCTTTTGGTTTTCCAGCGGGCTCACGCCAACCATGTAGACACCAAGCCCGATAAAACGGGGTATATACCCGATATGGGGTGTTATCACTTGGTTTTAATACTCGCCCTGGTGCTACTGCATAGGGTGAACCAGTTCTAATTAATTTAATACCACCCGCTTC
>JBEGQD010000038.1:0-4280 GCA_041181125.1 Actinomycetota bacterium
GGTGCTCTAGATGTTGTCGTAGAGGTAGCTGCCGTAGGCATATGTGGAACAGACTTACATATTTTTGAAGGTGAGTTTGCTCCTAAGTTTCCAATAATTCCAGGCCATGAGATGGCTGGCACAATTGCTGCAATTGGTAAAGATGTAAAAGATTTAAAGGTTGGAGATCCAGTAGCGATTGATCCCTCAGTTTATTGCGGGGATTGTTTCTATTGCCGACGGGCAAGAGGAAATTTGTGTGAAAATTGGAACGCTCTTGGCGTATCAATGCCAGGTGCTGCGGCTCAATTCTTATTATCGCCAAAGAAGAACATTCATAAATTATCAAGTGGCGTAGATCTTAAATCCGCAGCATTAATCGAACCACTTTCATGTGCTGTGCGCGGATTTGATCAACTTCCTAGAATTCCGGGTTCACATTACTTAATCTATGGCTCTGGAACTATGGGTTTGATGATGGCTGAGTTAGCAAGAGTAAATGGCGCAGCTTCAGTATCAATTGTTGATTTAAATGAGGAAAAATTAAAAACCGCAAAACTTCTAGGTTTTACGCATGTTGGAACTAGCGCATTAGAGTTTGATCAACCAAGAGGATTTGATGTAGTAATAGATTGCACTGGTGTAGTTGCTGCTATTAAAGATGGTTTAAGCCATGTGATGCCAGGTGGCACATTTTTGCAATTTGGCGTTGCAAATCATGATGCAAAAGTAGAAATAAATCCGTTTTGGATTTACAACAAAGAAATTACAATTGTTGGATCTATGGCTGTACTACAATCATTTGACCGTGCTGTTGAATTGTTCACTAATGGTGTCTTGAACGCCGATATAATGATTTCAGATCGATATTCACTCGATAATTACTCTGATGCACTTCATGCTTTTAAATCTGGTAAAGGGCGTAAGACCATAGTTCTACCTAATGGTTAATTCCACCAAATTTAAACATGAAAAATTGGGCTGGTAACTTAACTTTTTCAGCACAAGAAATTATTGAGATTGAATCAATTCCACAACTACAAAAAATTGTCGAAAAATCTAAAAAACTTAAAGTTTTAGGAACAGGTCATTCATTTAGTGATATTGCGGATACTAATGGCACACTTATCTCACTAAAAAAAATTCCGCCAGAAATTGAGATAGATCCGATATCAAAAAGTGTTTCTGTAAATGCGGGTACATCTTATTCAGTTTTGAGCAGATATTTAGAGAGCAATGGTTGGGCGCTGCCAAACTTAGCTTCACTTGGTGAGGTAACTGTTGCCGGTGCAATAATGACAGGTACACATGGTTCTGGGTCAAAAAATAAGGTGCTCTCAGATTCAGTTATTGAATTACAGTTGGTTTTAGCTTCTGGTGATCAATTAATAATTAATCGGCAAGATTTTGATGATTTTGCCGGATTTATTATTTCATTTGGATCACTGGGGGTAGTGACTAGAGTTAAGTTAAGAATTATTGAAAGTTTTTCGTTAAAACAATTTGTGTACGAGAATGTATCTATCTCATCAGTTGCAGAAAATTTTGATGAAATATTTAACAGTGCTTACAGCGTTAGTTATTTTGGAAGTTGGGCGGAAAATACAACAGGTCAGATCTGGATGAAATTTTTGGATCAAGCTGAAGTTCCACAGCTTTCGTCAGAGGCTTTTGGTGGCATCCTTGCAACCTCCAATCAGCACCCAGTGAAAATTAATGATCCAAGTCCTTGTACTGAGCAAATGGGAGTTTCTGGAAGGTGGTTATACCGGCTACCGCATTTTAAATTGGATTCATCTGCAGCTTCGGGTGACGAGGTTCAAACTGAATACTTAGTGGATCGAAATTATGTTAATGAGTACATTGCTGGATTAAGCGCAATTGGAAATGAAATTGCTCCCAGGGTTTATGCCACTGAGATTAGAACTGTGGCTGCTGATGATTTATGGCTAAGTGGAGCGTATGCCAGAGATACAGTCGGATTCCACTTTACTTGGAAAAAATCTGAGGAGTTGGCCTCATTTTTGCCAAAAATAGAGGAAGTGTTAGGAAAGCATCAAGGTCGACCACATTGGGGAAAATTATTTTCAACCAGTAAGGAACAAATAGTTTCTCGTTATCCAAAGTATCAAGATTTTAAAAATTTACTTAATAGATATGATTCAAATGGAATATTTTCAAATAACTTTATAAATAAATTTTTTTAGAAATCGAGCCACTACCAAGCTAAGTACCCGCCATCTACAACAATATCTGAGGCGGTCATATAATCTGAAGCTTCACTTGCCATAAAATTTACCGCACCTTGAAGGTCTGTAACCTCAGCCATTTTATTTTGCGGAATTCTAGCTAACCAGATTGGACTAACTTTTTTACCCAACTCAGTTTTCAATAAATCGGCAACTAGCGATGTTCTGGTATAGCCAGGGGAGAGAGAATTGACTCTGATACCTTTTTCAGCCCACTCTGTTCCTAGACACCTAGTCAGCGATAGAACGCCAGCTTTTGCTGTGTTGTAATGAGATTGACCTTGAGGGTAGTTGGCAATATATCCAGACATAGAAGCAGTATTTATGATCTTGCCATAATTATTTTTAACCATATGACGTGCTTCGGCCTGAGCGCATAAAAACACAGAATCTAAATCTATTTTGATCATCCTCTGCCAATCTGAATAGGTCATCTCTAAAGTGTCAACCCATTGACCAATTCCGGCATTGTTGCAACCAATCGTCAGTTTTCCCCAACTCTTTACAACTGTTTCAACCATTTTTGTAACTTGGTCTGGATCAGTAACATCGGTCTTAATTGCCAAGCTTTCAACATTTGGATTTCGAACCTTAATTTCAGATGCAACTTTTTCTGCTAAATCTAAATCTAAATCAACCACGGCAACATAGGCGCCAGCATCAGCTAAGCCATGAGCTAATGCTCGACCAATTCCTTGCCCAGCTCCAGTAACAAGTGAAGTTTTACCTCTGAGTGAAAATCTCTCCATAATATTTTTGCTACTTAGTACCGGATCTTGGTCATTACTTACCATGCTAAATAACCTCCATCGATAACTAAGTCAATACCAGTTGCATAATCTGAAGCTTCAGAGGATAGGTAGACAGCAGCTCCTTGCATATCACTTACTTCACCCATAGTTTTCGTTGGAATTCTTGAAAGCCATAATGGATAAAAACTTTTACCAATCTCAGTTTTTTTAAGTTCATCCAGTAATGGCGTAATGGTAAATCCGGGTGAAAGGGAGTTGACTCTAATACCTTTCGGTGCCCACTCTGTTGCAAGGCACCTAGTTAGTGAGAGAACGCCGGCTTTAGCAGAGTTGTAGTGCGATTGGTGTTGTGGATAATTTGAAACTTTTCCAGATAGTGAAGCGGTAAATAAGATTTTTCCATATCCTTGCTTGATCATATATTTCGCTTGGACTTTTGCACATAAAAAAGCAGAATCTAAATTATTACTAATCATTCTCTGCCAACTAGAAAACTCCATCTCTTCGGCATCTACCCATTCTGCAATACCCGCGTTATTGCAGGCAATCTCCAGAGATCCAAATTTTTTTACAACTTTATCTACTACATCATTTACCTGTGATTCTTCTGTAACATCACAAATAAAATCTACTGCCTCAATTTTTGGATATAAGGATGTAATTTCAGATAGTACTTTTTTATTATCTACTTCATTTCTACCAATAATTGCTACATTTGCACCCGCTTGAGCATATGCATGAACAATTGCTCTTCCAATTCCCTTATTTCCACCTGTAACTAATGCATTTTTCCCAGTCAAAGATAGTCGCTCTAAAATGGGTTTAGAACTTAAGACCGGATCTGCATTCATAATTTATTGAGGCAGTTGTATTTGTACTTTGACAGATCTAGCGGGCATATTGACTGCAAAGTCAAAGGCCTTGATGCTTTCTTCAAATGAAAAATTATCTGTGATTAGTGGCTTTAAATTCAACTTACCGCTTGCAATTAAATTTATCGCTCTTGGGTAGACATTTCGATATCGAAATACATTTTCAACCCTGATCTCTTTTGAAATCGCTTTGGATACATCATATGCAATAGGAGAGAGTGGAATGCCAACATGAACCAAGGTTCCACCAGGTGCTAATAGATCAACGGCATTCGATGCAGCCGTCTCATTTCCACTGCATTCAAAGACTATGTTGGCACCAATTCCATCACTTAAATCCTTTACCCTTTTAATCGAATCCTCATTTTTAGGATTAACCCCAGTTATTGGACCAAGTGTTTCAGCTAACCGTAATTTTTCGTCAACAA
>JBEGQD010000039.1:0-76236 GCA_041181125.1 Actinomycetota bacterium
GTGGTTAAGAGTTTGTACTTATCACTTAATTTAGATCGGGTATTAATTAGATTAGTTGGCGTGAGCCTAGATTCATTGGTTGAAAATGATGATGTGAAGCAGATGGTATTGGGCGAGCGAAGTAGTGGCTGGCAGCAGGCAGATCGAGCGGTTGATCAGGTTAAGGCTAAATTTGGCCGCGCGAGTCTGCGCCCGGCACGTTTGGTTTCTGAGCCTGAGGAGGATTAATCTCTAAAAGTTTTAAAAAAATGCTTATTGCTCTATATTTCGAATATGGCTCTTTCAGATCATGAACGCAAGTTATTGGCTGAGATGGAGGCTGCCCTTGAGCAGGAGGATCCTCGCCTGCTTTCAACATTAACCGGCAAAGCTCGCACCCGCCAAGGATCTCGCGCTCTGCTGGGATTAAGTATTTTGCTAGTGGGTATTCTGGTATTAATCAGCGCACTGGTGGCCAAGACAACCGCGGTTGGAGTGATCGCATTTCTTATCTCGCTAGCTGGGGTGGTGCTTATTATTAGCAACATCAGCATTAAACGCGGTCCGGCACGAGTAAAAAAGCCAGGGTGGGGATCAAACCTAGAGCAAAGATGGGATCGCAGGAATAACGAGAATTAGAGGAGCAGGCGGCCCCATAAACCACCCAATGGGTGGTTTTTTTAATGCCCCTTTCCAATAATTGAACCGGGGAGGAGCGGGGAGGGAAAGTGGGTGCGGGGGGTTGAAAGTGGGGAAAAAGGGAGTAAAGTGGTGACCTGACGTATTGTCTAAGCGTGGGGAGGTCAGGCGATGTTCCTTGGCACCCATGAACCAAAGCTTGATGAGAAGGGCAGATTAATTCTGCCGGCCCGCTTCCGAGATGAATTAGCAGATGGATTAGTAATAACTAAAGGCCAAGAAAATTGTTTATATGTTTTCACTGCCGCAGAGTTTTCATTAATTACAGAAAGACTGCGCCAAGCTCCAGTTACGCAGAAAAATTCTCGAGATTACCTACGTGTGATGTTTGCTGGCGCTCATGATGAGGTGCCAGATAACCAAGGACGAATAACAATTCCAACCGGCCTTAGAACTTATGCAACTTTAGAAAAAAATTGTGTCGTAATCGGAGCAAATACCAGATTAGAGATTTGGGATGCAACGGCTTGGGGTAAGTATTTAGCCGATCGCGAAAAAACATTTGCTGATGTCTCTGAGGAGGTACTGCCCGGATTGTTTTAATCCAAATAGATCTCTATTTAGGCCACCGCCACTCATAAATATTCGCGGCGCCACTTCCCCGGTGCCGCGCGTTATTAAGGAAGATCCGTCGAGTGGCGGTGACCTAAGTAGATATCTAGATAAAAGTCAGAAGTGAATTAATACCGGAACTAAGTTAAAGAGGGGGAGAAGATGGGGATAGAGGTAAAACACATCCCAGTTGCACTTGAGCAATGCATCGATTTGCTCACTCCTGCAATCAAAAACAAAAGTAAGCCGGTACTAATTGACGCAACATTAGGACTAGCCGGACATGCAAAGGAATTTCTAAAACGTTTTGAAAATTTACAGGTAATAGGGATAGACCGAGATAGATCAGCTCTTGAAATTGCAAAATCAAATCTTATTCAATACGCAAATCGGGTCACATTTATTCACAGCACATATGATCAAATTCAAGCAGGGCTAGATAAGGCCGGATTTAATTTAGCTGATGCAATCCTCTTTGATTTAGGCGTTTCATCCATGCAGTTAGATCAAGCAGAGCGCGGATTTTCCTATTCTCAAGATGCTCCACTTGATATGAGAATGGATCAAAGCAATCCGGTAACGGCTGCGACTGTTTTAAATACTTATTCCCATGGCGAGATCGCCAACCTGCTGCAAAATTATGGCGAGGAGAAGTTTGCTAGCAAGATTGCTGAAAACATTATTAAAGCCCGCAAAAGCGGACGGCTTAAGAGCACTAAGGATTTAGCTGAGATTGTGAAGGAGTCAATTCCAGCACCGGCTCGGCGAACTGGGGGTAATCCAGCAAAGCGAACCTTTCAAGCTTTACGAATAGAGGTTAATCAAGAACTGGCGGTCTTAGAAAAAGCTATTCCAGCTGCGCTTGCTGCGCTGGCTGTAGGTGGGCGATTAGTTGTTATGTCCTATCAATCTCTAGAGGATCGAATAGTTAAATCCAATTTTGCAAATCTCACCAAATCATCTACTCCACTTGGCTTGCCGGTCGAGCTACCTAATTCAGCTGCTAGCTATAAATTGTTAATAAGTGGCAGCTTTAGCGCAGATGATGCTGAGCAGGCGATAAATCCGCGCTCGCAATCAATGCGACTTCGCGCAATAGAGCGGGTGGCAGCGTAATGGCCATATTTGATTTTTTACCTGCAATTGAAATCTCCCGCAAGATTGTTAGGGAAAAAACCAATCAAGCAGTTCTAAGACTTGTGCCAGATTCCAAAGCCGGACAGATCGCACCCGATCGTACATTCGGTATTTTACTAGGAGCAATATTCACTACCGGACTACTATCACTTTTAGCGATTAACACTTCACTTGCTCATGACGCTTTTGTGTTACAGGAGCTAAAGCAGCAGGCACAAGTCCTAACTGACCAGCGCGAGGCAATAACGAGAGAGGCGGCAGCTAAATCCTCACCGGATAAATTAGCTGAAAGCGCAGGTAAATTAGGCATGGTAGCAACTTCTAATCCACACTTTTTAGATATGTCAGCAGGTAGCAAGTGACTCAACAGCAACTAGTTCAAGATCGCCTCCGAAAAATTCTTGCTATTGCTACAGTTCTATTCTTGCTGTTTGGCCTTCGATTAGTTGAAATACAAGCAATTCGTGCAAAAGGATATGTTGAGCGAGCCGACAATGAGTTAAGTAAGTCAGCAACCCTACTCGCCCCACGTGGTGCAATTTTTGACATTAATGGCGTTGAGCTTGCACGCAGTATTTCAGCAATTAACATTGCAGTTGATCAGACTGTTGTAAATGATCCAGTTAATGCTGCAAATGTAGTGGCACCTATCTTAGGAATGACTTCATCTCAACTTTTACCGACACTTACTGGCGATAAACGTTATGTATTAATTGCTAAGGATGTGGCACCATCTGTATGGCGAGAAGTAAATGATGCAATATCCGCCTATAACACTAGAGTTGTTAGAACAAAGAGCGATCTAGGCAAGCGAATTGGTGGTTTCGTACCGGAGCGAAGTTATATCCGCGATTATCCAAGCGGGAAGTTAACTGCTTCGTTAATAGGTGTGGTAAATGATCTTGGAGATGGCGCAGGTGGAATTGAGAGCAGCCTAAACAGCCTCTTAATCGGGACTAATGGTAAGTACATCTATGCAAATGGCCGAGGAAATATTATTCCTGGATCAGAGCAAATAAGAGTTGAAGAAAAAGCTGGAACTAGTATTAGATTGACAATCAATCGAGATGTCCAATGGGTTGCGCAAAATGCAATTAGCCAAGCGGTCTCAAAATCTAGAGCAAAATCTGGCACTGTAATTGTGATGGATCCAAAAACCGGGGCAATTCTAGCTCAGGCAAGTGCACCTACATTCGATCCAAATACCCCAAGTTCGATCACGGTAGATAAATTAAATAACCCAGCAGTACAGGAAGTTTATGAGCCTGGTTCTACCGGCAAAGTAATTACGGTAGCTGCTGCGATGGAGGAGAAATTAATAGCACCCGATACAGTTTTTACAATTCCGTACTCAATGAAGGTAGCTGACGGAGTTTTTCACGACCATGAAAAACATCCAACTCAAAGACTTACTACAACTGGATTGCTTGCTGTTTCAAGTAACACTGGAGCAATTCAGATAGGGCAAAAACTAGGAAAAGACAATCTATATAACTATTTAACTAAATTTGGCATTGGTGAGAGTACAAACTCTAACTTGCCCGGTGAATCTGCAGGTATTTTGCATCCAGTAAAAGAGTGGTCTGGTACCTCACTTCCAACAATTGCATTTGGTCAGGGTTACTCACTAACTGCGATGCAAGCAACCTCTGTATTTGCCACAATTGCAAACAATGGAGTGAGAGTAAAACCTTCGATTTTAGCTGGCGTCATAGATGAGAGCGGAAAATATACGCCAGCCAAGCCAAATGAATCAGTAAAAGTTTTAAGTGAACAAACCGCTATCAATATGCGTGCCATGATGGAAAGCGTTGTATCTACAAATGGAACAGCGCCATCGGCAGCAATTGCAGGTTATCGAGTTGCTGGTAAAACTGGTACAGCAATGCGATTTAATGCTGATTGTCGATGCTATAGCGGTTACACAGCATCTTTTATTGGTTTTGCTCCAGCAGATAAGCCAAAGTATGTTGTTAGCGTAACAATTCAGGACCCTAAAGGAATGCACTGGGGAGGCGTACTTGCCGGACCAGTATTTAAAAAAGTAATGGGTTTTGTTCTACAGAATCAAAGGGTGCAACCAACTGCAATTTCAAAAGAGGTATTTTCGCTGACCGAGGCTTCACTTAATCAGCGTAGTAAAATTACGGCAAAGAGCGGAGCGTGATTTATGAGCGCCAGGCCAGCAGCATTAATTAGTAAGTCGTTAGTTGATTTTAATAGAACTATTTTCGATTTAGAAGTTAAAGTTGCTGGAATTGCGCTTAATGCTTCTAAAGTAAAACCGGGGGACCTTTTTGTTGCTCTAGCAGGTGAAAAAACTCATGGTGCTAATTTCGTAAATGAAGCTATAAACAATGGCGCTGTTGCAGTTTTAAGCGACAAAAAACTTTCAATATCAATACCAAGTTTTATTCACTCCAATCCTCGTGAGATCATTGGAGAATTATCAGCTTGGATTTACAGTAATCCTTTTAATAAGTTAACTGCTGTCGGAGTTACCGGTACTAATGGCAAAACAACTACAACAAGTATCCTTAAGCAGTTATGGCAACTTAATGGTCTAACTACCGGATTGATTGGAACTTTGGGCATAGATATAAACCAAAACTTTATTACCGGGATTCGAACAACACCAGAAGCCGATGAACTACAGGCTTTGGTTGCACTTATGGTCGAAAAAAAGGTCAGTAATTTAGCGATGGAAGTAAGTAGTCACGCAATAGTTCAACATCGAATTAAGGGATCTAAATTTAAGGTAGTTGCCTTCTCAAATCTTACGCAGGATCATTTGGACTACCACAAAAGCATGGAGAATTACTTTAAAGCTAAAGCTGATCTCTTTAATTCAGAGTATGCAGAAAGTGCAGTGATTAATATTGATGATTCTTACGGTCTTATATTGAGTAATCAAATTAAATTACCGCATCAGAGTGTATCTCGCACAAACAACAGTGCTGATTGGTTCTATACAAAAATTGATTTTCAAAGATCCGAATATAATATTGAAATAAGTAGTAAAAATGGAAATAAAATTAAAGGAAACTTTAAGTTGCTAGGTGAGTATAACCTAGACAACCTTTTGCTTGCAGTAGCACTTGCTAGTGCTACTGGGTTGGATGATTCAAAAATTTCAATGGCCATACCTAAAATTAAAAGTATTCCTGGTCGCTTAGAGCAAATTTCTGCTGGGCAAGAGTTTACGGCGATAGTTGATTATGCCCACACGCCAGATGCTGTTAGTCGAGTTTTAGAAACAGCGCGATCATTCACTAGTGGCAAGGTTATTGCACTGCTCGGTTGTGGTGGAGAAAGAGATAAAAGCAAGAGACCACTCATGGGTAAAGCACTTTTTGCCGGAAGTGATATTGCAGTGTTCACAAGCGATAATCCTAGAAGTGAATCACCTGACGAAATTATTTCAGCAATGATAAATGGTATTGACCTTACCAATAGTGGATATGTTATAAATGATCGAAAGGCAGCAATTGATTTTGTAGTTTCTCAAGCAGTTGCTGGAGATTGTGTATTGGTACTTGGTAAAGGCCATGAAAGTGGCCAAGAAATTATGGGCGTTACAACCACATTTGATGATCGTATTGAACTAGCAAATTCAATTACAAAGTCGGTAGCTCGTTGATAAACATAACTGCGTCCTCATTTGCCCAGATTGTATCTGGAACTTTAAAGAATTTGCCTGGAGAAACTATTATCGATCAAATTCCTGTAATCAACTCGAATAATGCAAAAAAGGGAACATTTTTTGTTGCGTTTAACGGAAAAAATATTGATGGCCATGATTTTGTATTGAATGCAATTGATTCAGGAGCAAAGTTTGCATTAGTGTCCAAGGAAGTAGACGCTCCATCAGTTCTTGTATCGGATGTAAGCCAAGCACTATTAGCTTTAGCTGTATTTGTCAGGAATGAACTTAAGGATATGAAAGTTGTGGGGATTACCGGTTCTCAAGGAAAAACTACAACCAAAGAGTTTTTGAATTCAATACTAAAATCTGTAGGAGAAACTGTTGCAACTGAGGCAAATTTTAATACTGAAATTGGCGTTCCGTTAACTATTCTTCGGTGCACTGTGAACACAAAGTTTTGTATAGTTGAGATGGGAGCAAGACATATAGGCGATATTGCCAAACTTACAAAAGTATGTGCGCCGGATGTTGGCGTAGTTTTAGTAGTAGGTAGCGCACATATAGGAGAGTTTGGCTCGGTCGAAGCAATTGCTAAAACTAAATCCGAGCTCATTGCTAATTTGCCCGATGGTAAGTATGCAGTACTTGGTACTTATGATAATTGGACTCCAAAGATGGCAGATGGGTTGCCAATTAAGTCAATACTTTTTGGACATTCACAATCAGTTAGAGACGCTGATCTGCAATTACATGGTGGATATGCCCACTTTGAATTGGTAACACCAGACGGGAGAAATTCAGTTTCACTTCAAGTTTTAGGAGAACATCAAGTCCCAAACGCACTTGCTGCCGCTGCGGCAGCTTATGCTTTAGGAATCTCTAATGAAATTATTGCAGTGGGACTAACCACTGCTGAACCAGATAGTAAATGGAGAATGCAAATCGATGATTTAGGTGGTTTGAAAATCATTAATGATTACTACAATGCAAATCCAGAGAGTATGAAAGCTGCTATTAAAACCCTTGTATTGCTCACTCAGGAGAGCGGTGGTTCATCCTGGGCGATCCTTGGGAAAATGCATGAATTAGGAGCTATCGAAAAAGAGTCACATATTCAAATTGCTAAATTTTGCCAAGACATCGGCGTGGATCACTTATTGAGCGTTGGGACGGACTTGTACAAATTCAGCGATAAAGAAGATATTGGCAAACATATGGTCGTGCATAACTGTGCAAGTACTGATGCTGTTTTACAGTTAGTCAGTAATTTTTCTAGTGGGGATGTGGTTTTACTTAAAGCCTCCCGATCTGAGAAATTTGAAGATATCGCCGCCTTAATTAGAGATAAATGGAATGGGAGTAAAGAATGAAAGGCATATTACTTTCCGGGTCGGCTGCGGCAATTTTTGCATTCTTTGCAACTCCAGTATTGATTAAATTTCTGGTAAAAAAAGGCTATGGCCAAATCATAAGAGATGACGGTCCTACTACTCATCAAATTAAACGTGGTACACCCACCATGGGGGGTGTGATTTTAATTCTAGCCTCTGTAGTAGGTTATTTTGTTAGTCATTTGGTAACAGGAGTTGCAGCTACAACATCAGCTTTACTAGTAATCGCTCTTGTTATTGGACTTGGATTCGTTGGATTTATTGATGATTGGCTCAAAGTTGCTAAGCAAAAATCACTCGGTTTAAATGCAAAACAAAAACTAATCGGCCAAGGAATAGTTGCAGGTGCATTTGCCTATGCCGGTTTACAATTTCCAGACCAAGCAGGCCTAACTCCCATTTCAACAAATCTCTCAACTGTCAGAGATACTTCGATTAAGTTTGCGTCTGGATTGGTAATAGTCTGGGTGATAGTAATGGTGCTCGGAACAAGTAATGGTGTTAATTTAACTGATGGTTTAGATGGCTTGGCAACTGGCGCTGCAGTGATGGTATTTACTGCATTTATTCTGATTGGAGTTTGGGAGTTTGGCCAAAGCTGCGCGGTTTCGCCAGGACTCAAATGTTACGCAGTGCGCGATCCGCTTGATTTAGCAGTGCTTGCGGCTGCATTAGCTGGAGCTTGTGGTGGTTTCTTATGGTGGAATGCCTCACCTGCAAAAATATTTATGGGAGATGTCGGCTCGCTTGCATTAGGCGGAGCATTAGCTGGGTTAGCAATTACTCTTAGAATTCAATTATTACTTGTCGCGCTTGGATTTATCTTTGTTTTGATAACATCTTCAGTAATTATTCAAGTCGCATATTTTAAAGTAACTGGTGGTAAAAGAATTTTTAAAATGGCACCACTCCAACATCATTTTGAATTGATTGGTTGGGGTGAGGTAACAATTGTTATTAGGTTCTGGATCATTGCTAGTCTTGGGGTAGCAGCGGGTCTTGGGTTGTTCTATGCCCAATGGGTCGTCTCTTAGTATGAACTTTATAGAAAGTCTTAATGGAAAAAATTGCTTAGTTATTGGCGCTGGAGTTACGGGTCGAGCCAGTCATGAGGCCTTGATCAAGTTCGGAGCTCAATCCAAGCTTTTTGACGAAAGGGTTGATAACACTATTGATGTTGCTAATAAAATTCCTGAACATATTGAGTTAGCAATAGTTTCGCCAGGTTGGCGAACTGACCATCCAATTATTAAGAAACTTAAAGCATCAGGAGTTAAATTACTAAGCGAGATAGATTTCGCTTGGCTTGTAAAGCAAATCCTGGCACCAAATCAACAGTGGGTTGCACTCACTGGAACAAATGGGAAGACAACTACCATCAATATGGTTGAATCTATTTTTAAAGCTGCAAAAATTAACGGGATAGCTTGTGGAAATGTTGGTGAGACTGTGATTGCAGCAGTTTGTGCTAATGATCCATTCGATTACTTAGCTATAGAGCTTTCATCTTTTCAATTGCAGTGGAGTGACCTGCCTGAATATATGGCTGCTGCAGTATTGAATATTGCTGAGGATCATATTGACTGGCATGGAAGCTTTGAGGCGTATGCTCAGGCAAAACTTAAATTACTCAAGCAATCTAAAAAAACAATATTAAATAAATCGGACCCAGAACTAGTTCGAAGAATCAGTTCTGAATCAATTGTTTGGTTTTCACTCGACACACCAAATGCTGGAGAGTTAGGAGTAGTTGAGAACTTGTTAATCGATCGGGCATTTTCACCTTCAATAAGTGAGGCAATTGAAATTTCAGAGCTGGTAGATATAACTCCTACTGTTCCACATAACATCTTAAATGCGTTAGCTGCCTCAGCTCTAGCCCTCTCTATTGGTATTGAATATGAAGATATTAAATTAGGACTAAAGAATTTTTCACCAGACCATCATCGAATGGAATTAGTGGCAAGCAAGAATGAGATTAATTGGATTGATGATTCAAAGGCGACAAACCCACATGCTGCGACAGCGTCACTGCTTTCAAATTTTAAAGTAATTTGGATAGCTGGAGGTTTGGCAAAGGGCGCAAGTATGAATGAATTAGTTAAAAAGTGCGCAGCTCGACTTAAGGCAGTTATTTTGATTGGGAAAGATCGTGAGTTAATTGCTCAAGCTGTTGCACTTCATGCACCAAGCATTGAAATAGTAAGAGTTGATCAGACCAGTGATGCTAAAAGATTAATGAACGACGTCGTTAGCACTGCAATTGGAATAGCACAACCTGGCGATACTGTTTTGTTAGCCCCTGCATGCGCTTCGATGGATCAATTTGACTCCTACGTACAGCGAGGCCAATTTTTCGCACAGGCTGTTAAGGCTCAGGTTTAGCATGAGTACGAATATAAATAGCAGTAAATACTCAAAGATTTTCACCCGACCGGAACTACCTTATTTTTTAATTATTTGGAGCACAATTTTTTTGTGCGCCCTGGGCTTAACAATGGTTCTGTCCTCATCTACAGTGACATCATTACAAGAGAATGGTAATAGTTATTCTATATTCATTAGGCAATTTTTCTTTTTAATTCTAGGTGTTGCTCTCGCATACTGGGCATTTAGAGTTCAGGGAACTGTTTGGCCAAGATTAGCAAAAGTTTCTCTTAGTATTTCAATTGTTATCCTGTTGCTACCTTTTATTCCTTCACTGGGAAAGAATATTAACGGAAATAGAAATTGGATTGAGTTCGGAGGTTTCACTCTTCAGCCATCAGAGTTTGCAAAATTTGGATTAATTCTTTGGTGTGCATTTCAATTGCGAAAGATTGACGTAACATCTGGAAAAAATCCTATTTGGTTGATGTTTCCAGGCTTAGTTGTAGTTGAGACTCTAATTTTATCTGAACGTGATATGGGTACAGCCTTTTTAGTATTAATAATATTTGCAGGAATTTTGTTTATTTCCGGTGCACCAATAAAACACTTTGTTGGTGTGATAACTTTTGCTGCAATAATTAGTGCAGTATTGATTTTCAGCAATAGCTATCGAATGAGCCGTTTCTCAGCACTATTTGATCCCTTTGATGAAAAGTATTATAAATTTTCTGGCTGGCAACCAGCGCATAGCATTATGGGGTTGGCTAGTGGCGGGCTTTGGGGAAGTGGACTGGGTGCAAGCAAGCAAAAGTGGGCCAATCTAGCTGAAGCTCATACAGATTTTATATTTTCTGTTATTGGAGAAGAGTTAGGTTTATTAGGAACACTTTTGGTTTTAGCCCTTTATGCAGTTCTAATTTATTCAATTTTGCGGGTAGCGATAAAAACCAAAGATGATTTTTCTCGATATGTCACTGCAGGTATTGGTTGTTGGCTAATTGCTCAAGTAGCGGTAAATATAGGCTCCGTCACCTCATTAATTCCAGTAATCGGTGTGACGCTCCCGTTTATCTCATACGGAGGTTCATCTTTATTGGCCAATCTCATAGCTGTTGGCTATGTATTAGGCGTTGCTCGTAGAACTCCAGAGATATCTGAGGGGATTAAGGCAAGTCGGATGAGAAAATTATCCCAATGACCCCCAAAATAGTATTTGCAGGCGGTGGCACTGCAGGTCATGTTGAACCAGCCCTAGCTGTAGCAAATTGGATTAAAGAGAAAAAGCCTGATTGGAAGTTGCAATTTGTTGGTACTAAAAATGGACTTGAAAATCAATTAGTACCCCAAGCAGGATTTGAGTTAGCACATATTCCAAAAGTTTTAATGCCAAGGCAATTGACTCCCAGCACTTTTATTTGGCCAGTTAAGATGTTGCTAGCAACTTGGCAGGGTATTAAAATTTGTAAAAATGCTGATCTGATAATCGGTTTTGGCGGATATGCATGCCCACCAATTTATTTAGCAGCAGCAGTGTTACGAAAGCCAATTTTCATTCATGAAGCTAATGCTGTTCCTGGTTGGGCAAATAAATTTGGTGCCCCATTTGCAAAGCAAATATTTATTGCCTTTAGCCGCGCCGGATTAAAAGTTGGTAGGTGGCGTAGTGCCAAACTAAGTGGAATGCCGATACGAGCTGAAATTATTTCTACCACCAAACTTACCGATGATGAGCTCTTGAGTAAACGAAATACTCAACTAGAAAAATGGCGCCTATCATCAGGTAAGCCAACAATATTGGTCTTTGGTGGATCCCAAGGGTCAAGACATATTAACGAAGCTATTCTTCAATCCTTATCGGCCTTTACAGAGAAAGGTGTCCAAGTAGTTCATTCAGTTGGCCGCGATAATCCTTTGCCAACGCGCACTGAGAATTATTTGCCACTTCCATATATAGAAGATATGTCATCTGCTTACCATGCGGTTGATCTTGTGATTGCCAGAAGTGGGGCATTGACCTGTGCTGAGTTAGCTGCAGTTAGAAAATATGCAGTGCTTATCCCACTTCCGATCGGAAATGGCGAACAATCAATGAATGCGCTGGATCTACAATCAGAGGGCGCAGCGATAGTTATTGATGATAATAAGTTTAATTCAGGCTGGTTGCTAAGTAACTGGGATGAGATTTGGCGAAATGCCAAAGGGTATAAAGGATCACCGGTTGATCAATTATCAGCTAGTGAGATTATTGGTAAATCAGCAATTGAATTGATAAGCAGATGAGCGCCAAATCTGAATATTCTTTAGTTGAACTAGCGAAACTTAAGATCCACTTTATAGGAATTGGTGGATCAGGCATGAGTGGGATTGCTCGAATTATGCTGGCTAAGGGTTTTAATGTTTCTGGCTCAGACAAAAATGATTCGCCGATGTTGACCTCACTTAAAGCACTTGGTGCATCAATACAAATTGGACATGCTGAAGAAAATTTGGCATCGGCACAGATTGTCATCATTTCAGCAGCTATTTCTGAAAGTAACCCAGAATTAATCGCAGCTAGAAAAGCAGGTATTCCAATAGTCGCCCGTGCGCAGGCCCTGGCTTGGTTAATGAGTGATTCAACATCTATTGCTATTGCTGGTACACATGGTAAGACAACTACAACAGCAATGTTGACTGTAGCGTTGCAAGCTGCTGGTGTAGACCCATCATTTGCTATCGGGGGAACTATTAATAGTGCCGGAACAAATGCTCACAGTGGAAGTGGATCAGTTTTTATCGCCGAAGCTGATGAATCTGATGGATCATTTTTAGCTTACAAGCCATCAGGGGCAATTATAACTAATGTTGAGTTAGATCATGTTGATCATTTTGCTAACGAAGAAGAAGTTATTGAAGTTTTTGAGCAGTTCATATCTTCAATCAAAAATAATGGATTTCTCGTTGCTTGCGGTGATGATTCTGGTGTTAAAAATCTACTTTCTCGTATTACGCGAAAGGACTTAAATGTACTGCTCTATGGTGAGGAAGAAAGCAACGATTTTCGGATTGAGCGCATTCATCTTGCCCCTACTTCATCCAGCGCAGCACTGTTAAGTACTGGTCGCAAGGTAGGAGAGTTGAATCTTTCAGTGGTTGGTAAGCACAACTTGTTAAATGCCCTCGCTGCTTTCGCTGCGGCAAGTATGTTGAAGGCACCTGAAGATAAATTACTAAGCGGGCTTAAAAGCTTTACTGGCACAAGACGTAGATTTGAATTAAAGGGAGAGGTATCTGGCATAAAGGTTATTGATGACTATGGACATCACCCGACAGAGATAATCGCCACGTTAACTGCAGCTAAAAATCTTGCACAAAGTGGCAGAGTCCTGGTTATTTTTCAACCACATCGTTACTCCCGTACAGCAGCATTTTCAAAACAATTTAGCGAAGCTCTTTCAAATGCTGATTATACGTTTTTACTTGAGGTTTATGCCGCGAGCGAAAATCCAATTGCTGGAGTTTCTTCATTACTGATTGCTCGCAATATGAGCAGTGATCAAGTTAAGTTTGAACCTTCTATGATCCAAGTTGTTTCTGAGATTGTACAAATGGCAAAGAGTGGGGATGTAATCATTACATTAGGAGCAGGGGATGTTAGTTCGCTAAGTGAGCCAATTCTTCAAGCACTAACTGAACGGTAAATCTGATGGGTTTTAATCCGAGCGGACGAGTGAAGAATTACTTTATTTTAACTTTAGTAATCCTGTTTATCTCTTGCTGTGCCTATTTGTTGGGTTGGTCCTCAGTTTTATCCGTTAAGCAAATCTCGTTCAATAATTCTGGAACTGAGCAGTTGATATTAACTAATCTTTCTAGAAATGGAGTTGAGCCAAAAATTGGGGATCAATTGGCTAGGGTCGATACTCGTTCTATCAAAAGATCGCTAAATCAACTAAGTTGGGTATCTAGTAGCGAAGTATCAATTGATTGGTTCCGCAGGAAGGTAACAATCTCAATCATTGAACGAATAGCGATTGCAAAAGCTAATTCTTCACAAAACAGTTTTGTAAATTTCGATAATGAGGGAAACATATTTACTCCGGTTTCACCATCACAGATGTCTATTCAGGACAAATTGCCTCAGGTAGTCACAGATTTGAATAACAAGGATGATTTGGCTTCGGCAGCTATTTTATTGAGGCAAATACCTAGCAATCTGGGGTATCTAATTGATGAGCTTGAGTTAATATCAATCACAAAATCTGGTTACATTTGGATGAGTACTCGTATTAATGGGGGATTGGTAAGAATCAATTGGGGCCGGGCTAATGAGGTTGAGCAAAAATCAAAAGTCCTAGTAGCCCTGTTAAAACTGCCTGAAAATCAACAAATTAAGCAGGTAGATTTATCTCAACCAGATTCGCCAATTGTAAGTTGATAGATCGAAAAACTGATTTAAAATCTGCATACTTTTTTTGAGAACTTTGATAAATTTGCCAAAAATATTTACTAGCTTTATATCGTGTCGGTGTTTGATTGAGTTGCCGGTAGTGCCTACTTTTACGTAATCGGAAAAGCTATAACTTTAACTCTCAAGTTGAGGGTTAGGGCTAGGGAAGAGGCGCAACGTGGCAACACCGCAAAATTATTTAGCTGTTATCAAAGTTGTTGGTATCGGCGGTGGCGGAGTTAATGCAGTTAACCGCATGATTGATGTTGGTTTAAAAGGTGTTGAATTTATTGCGATCAATACAGATGCACAAGCATTGTTAATGTCAGATGCAGATGTGAAATTAGATATTGGTAGAAAATTAACAAGAGGACTTGGTGCAGGAGCTGCGCCAGAAATTGGTCGACAAGCAGCACTTGATCATATTGATGAAATAGAAGAGGTACTTCGTGGCGCAGATATGGTTTTTGTTACCGCAGGTGAAGGTGGCGGAACTGGTACTGGTGGCGCTCCTATAGTTGCAAAAGTTGCAAAAGATCTTGGTGCATTAACCGTTGGTGTAGTTACAAAACCGTTTACGTTTGAAGGTAAGCGACGTACTGCCCAAGCAGAAGAGGGAATTGAAAATCTAAGAACTGAAGTTGATACATTAATTGTAATTCCAAATGATCGACTGTTAGCAATTTCAGATCGCTCTATTAGCGCTCTTGAAGCTTTTAGAACTGCTGATCAAGTTTTATTATCTGGAGTACAGGGTATTACAGATTTGATTACTACACCTGGATTAATAAATCTAGATTTTGCTGATGTGAAAAGTGTTATGGCCGGAGCTGGTTCGGCATTAATGGGAATTGGTTCAGCAAGAGGTGAAGCAAGATCTATCCGTGCAGCTGAGTTAGCCATTTCAAGCCCACTTCTTGAGGCCTCAATTGACGGTGCTCATGGCGTCTTACTTTCAATTGCCGGTGGTTCTGATCTAGGTTTATTTGAAATATCTGAGGCAGCCGAGTTAGTTGCCCAATCTGCTCATCCAGATGCAAATATAATTTATGGAACTGTAATTGATGACGCCCTTGGCGATGAAGTGCGAGTTACTGTAATCGCGGCCGGATTCGATGGCGGACAACCCAAGCGAGTGCTAATGCCGGTTATTAATGCTGCCACAATAAGTGGTGAAGCAGATCCAATTGCTACAAATGATCCAATTGCTGTTGCACTTGATTTAAGTGTTGATGGTGCTGATCGTCCGCGCAAGAGAATTACTTTTGAAGAGCTAGTCGCAGAAGATGAGATCGATATCCCTGATTTCATGCGATAGTAAGTTAGATGGCGCGTCTGCTTTTTACTTCACGAAATTTTGGCTCTCTAGATCATCCGAAAAACTCGGATAAGGCAATTAATCTATCTAGATTGATTGGCAACCAGCTACACTTTATGAATCAATCACATGGTAATCAGATTACGGTAATTACGAATAAATCTGAGGCAGATATATCTGTATATGAATCAGATGGATTGGTTACCAACCAAACTAATCTAGCTCTTGCAGTTCAAGTTGCCGATTGCATCCCACTTTTGTTACTTTCTAAAAATGTGATTGCAGCAGTTCACGTTGGTAGAAAAGGTTTACTGAATCAAGTTGCGGTTAATGCCGTAGTAGAGATGAATAAACTAGGAGCAGAGCAGATCTCTGGGGTAGTTGGTCCACATATTTGCGGCAATTGCTATGAAGTTGATCCGCAGATGTTTGCACAAATTACGAAAGATTACCCAGCCACTGCTGGTAAAACTAATCACCTAAATCTTTTTGCTGGACTTGCCGATCAACTTAAGGGAATTGAGTTAAAAAATTTAGGAATTTGCACTAAGGAGAATGTAAATTACTTTTCACACCGTGCCTATGGTGAGGCAGGTCGACAGGTTGGGGTAATAAGTTTATGAACCGAACCAAGGAATTGACCGATAGTCTATCCGAGGTTAATCAGCGGATTAATATCGCAGCGACAAAGGCAAGCAGAGCAGTTGATGAGATAACTTTAATTACGGTAACTAAAACTTTTCCAACCTCAGATATTGAGATTCTCTATCAACTTGGGCTTCGTGACTTTGGTGAAAATCGTGATCAGGAGGCGAGCAAAAAAGTTACTAACTTACCTAAAGATATTAGATGGCATTTTCAAGGCCAGATTCAAAGCAACAAATTGAAATCAATAACATCTTGGGCAAGTTGCATCCACTCGGTTGATCAGTTGCGTTACGCACAACTAATTTCACAACTTATTGGGGATGCAAAAATGCCAATTTTTATTCAAGTCTCACTTGATAATACTTCTGAAAATAGGGCAGGAGTAGAACCGGATGAGTTGATTAAAATGGCCACGCAGGTATCTGAATTACCAGGGATATCTTTGCAAGGCCTAATGGCTGTCGCACCATTAGATATGGCTGCCGAGCTGGCATTTGCCAACTTAGCAAAAATAAGGGAAGTTTTTTTGACCTCATTTCCTGCTGCTAAATCACTTTCAATTGGGATGAGCGGTGACTATGAAACAGCGATTGAGTACGGCGCGACACATATAAGAATTGGCAGTTCAATCCTCGGTAACAGAGCCTCCATCGCATAACCTTGTCTCATGGCTAGTGCATTTAAGCGGGTTGCAGGTTACCTCGGCCTTATGGACGAGGAAGAATTGGATCATGGAAATGACCAATTAACTGAACGCGCACCACGTTTAGTCCGGGCAAACTCAAAGCCAGTATCCAAATCTAATGTTGAGGTGTTCCCACACCCGGACTCAAATAAAATTATGGATCATATTATTTCGTTAACACCAAGAACCTATAGCGAGGCTCGGTTGATTGGTGAGCATTACCGTGAAGGCAAGCCGGTGATAATGAATCTTAGCGATATGGAAGAGACAGAGCGTAAACGTTTAGTTGATTTTGCTTCTGGATTAGTTTTTGGCCATCATGGCAGTATTGAAAGAGTAACTCCAAAGGTATTTTTATTAACTCCACCAAATGTTTCAGTGAGTGTTGAAGATAAGAATTCAGCAGCGCAAGCAAGTTTTTTTAATCAGAGCTGATTAAGCAATTTATAGATGGGCGCAATTACTAGCCTAATTTACTGGGCGCTTAATCTTTTTTTGCTTTCTTTGATTGGACGATTGATTTTAGATTACATACGAATTTTTTCACCAAATTGGCGCCCTACTGGTGTAGTTCTTGCGATTGCTGAATTGATTTACACTATAACTGACAAGCCATTAGCATTTGTCAGGCAATTTGTACCACCTCTAAGACTTGGTGGTGTAGCCCTGGATCTATCTTTTATAGTTGTATTTGTAGTTGTCCAACTATTAATGCGTATTGTATTTATTCTTTAAATTAATTCTTTTTCAATTCAAGCCATAAGCCAAGTTCACTATTAGTTGAGCGCTGCGAAACTACCCGATTCATCTTTGTCGCCAGAACTTCAGAACTGATCTCTGCTGTCGCCGACAAGATGGCATCTGCCAACTCTGATGGAGCATTCCAGTTAACAACGATTCGGTCACTGATATCTAAGCCAATATTTTTCCGCTCCTCTTGAATTGCACGGATAACTTCACGCACTAAACCAGCCCTTATTAAATCTGGGCTCAGCGTGAGGTCTAACGCCAAACTCTCACCAGCATGAGACGCAACTGACCAGCCTGTTCGGGGTGTTTCAGTTATGACTAGATCGTCAATCTCAATTTCAAAACTGTTATTTTTACCAGAAATTTCAACATGTAGTGAAAACAATTTATTTTTTCTAAGCTCTTTAACCATGTGGGTTGCATCAGCGCTGGCAATTGCCTTTGATATCTCTTGAACATTGGCACCAAATTTTGTACCAAGTGTTCGAAAATTCGCTTTAACTGAAATATCAACCAAGTCCGATCCGGCAGCATGAATACCATCTAGCGCCAATATATTTAATTCTTCAGAAATGTGAGTTTTTATCTCCTCTGAGATTTGTTCCCAACCAGGCGCAGAAACTAGTGCACGAGAAAGCGGTTGGCGAATTTTTACCCCAGACTCCGCCCTTGCCGCTCGCCCTAGTTCAACTAGCCTGCGAGAAAGTGAAACAGCACTGGAAAGGTTGCTATCAATCATTGAGCTATCAATTTTTGGGAAAGAAGCTAAATGCACAGATTCAACTTGAGATTCTTCTGCCTCTTTAACAAGAGTCTGCCATACATGTTCTGAGATAAATGGAACCATCGGTGCAAGTAAAAGAGTTAACTGCTTTAAGCAGAAGTAAAGTGTATTAAGTGCAACTAAATCACCATCCCAGAAGCGTCGTCTTGATCGGCGCACATACCAGTTAGACAGATCATCGATGAATTTGGCAAGTAATGTTCCAGCCGTTTGAGAGTCAAAATTTTCAAGTGCCACATCCACACCACTGATAAGTGTATTGACCTCTGAAATAATCCACCGATCCATTAAAGTAAGATCTTTAGGTAATGATGTGACATTAAAATCTGTAGCATTTGCATAAAGCGTAAAAAATGAGATGGTATTCCAATAGGTTAGTAATGTTTTTCTAACTACATCTGAAATCGCATCGTGGCCAACTCTTCTAGCACTCCAAGGTGAACCAGCTGCCAACATGTACCAACGAACAGCATCTGCACCATGTTGATTCATGAGCGGCATCGGTTCAAGCACATTACCAAGGTGCTTGCTCATTTTTCTACCATCTTTATCTAAGATGTGACCTAAACATAAAACAGTTTTATATGAGGAATTATCAAAAACTAAGGTTCCAATAGTCATTAATGTGTAGAACCAGCCCCGAGTTTGATCAATCGCTTCACAAATAAAATCAGCAGGGTAAGTCTCTTTGAAATCTTTTTCAGATCCTGATCTGTGCGGGTACCCCCATTGCGCGAATGGCATTGCCCCGGAGTCATACCAACAGTCAATGACCTCTGGAATTCTTTCCATGGTTGCATCACATGTATTACATTTAAATTTTATGTCATCTACAAATGGTCGATGAGGGTCCAATTTACTTAATTCTTTTCCAGCTAATTTACTTAACTCAGCCAAGGATCCAATACAGATCTCATGCTTATTTTCACATCTCCAGATAGGAAGTGGTGTGCCCCAATATCGATTACGTGAGACTGCCCAGTCGATGTTGTTGTTTAACCAATCACCATATCTGCCGGTTTTAATTGTCTCCGGGTGCCAATCAGTTTTTAAATTTTCCCTGAGCAGTTCTTCTTTGATTAAAGTAGTTTTGATATACCAGGAGGGTTGGGCGTAATACATTAAAGCTGTATGACAACGCCAGCAATGTGGATATGAGTGTTCAAATTGGAGACTCTTAAACATTAGATTTCGTGACTTAAGCTCCTTGATCAACGCCTTATCTGCATCTTTAAAAAATACTCCACCAACTATTGGTACTTCCTTTTGAAAATGTCCATCTGGATTAATTGGGTTCACTACAGGCAAGTTGTATTTGCGACAAACTTCTAAATCATCAGCACCAAAAGCGGGGGACTGATGCACGAGTCCAGTTCCATCTTCTACTGTCACGTAATCTGCCAAAACTAGATAGTGGGCATCATTAATCTCAATATAATCAAAAGGTCGTGAGTATTTGGTGTGCTCTAGCTCAGACCCTTTAAATGTGGCAATTACTTTACGCTCATCACCTAACACTGATGCTAGATCTGCAGCTACTACTAACCGCTCAGTTTTTTCTTCATTTACTATTTCAATTACTTGGTACTCAACCTTTGGATTTACTGCAACTGCCGTATTGGCAACTAAGGTCCAAGGAGTAGTAGTCCAGACCAAGAGGGAAGCTTTTAATTCAGATAACTTGCCAGAGGTTGCCGGAAACCTAACAAAAACCGAAGGATCTTTTATTGTTTCATACCCTTGTGCTAGTTCGTGATCGGATAAACCCGTCCCACATCTCGGACAGTAAGGAGCAACGCGGTGATCTTGAACTAGCAAACCCTTTTTCCATATTTGCTGCAGTGACCACCAGACACTTTCTATATATTCAGGCGACATAGTCCAATATGCCTCATCAAAATCAACCCAGAAACCCATGCGTTTAGTCATATCGGTAAATTCACCAACATGTCGCTGTACGGATTCTCGACACTTATCGTTGAAGGCAGCAACACCATACTTTTCAATATCTGCTTTACCAGTAAAGCCCAACTCTTTTTCAACTGCAATCTCAACTGGTAAGCCGTGGCAATCCCATCCGGCTTTTCTAATTACCTGCTTTCCTTTCATGGTTTGAAAGCGAGGAAACAAATCCTTAAAGACACGGGCTTCAATGTGATGCGTTCCGGGTTTTCCATTAGCCGTTGGAGGCCCTTCATAAAAACTCCAACGTGGCGCGCCGTTGCGATTTGCAATTGATTTCTCAAATATATGATTTTGAGTCCAGAAATCCAAAATGTTGGATTCCATTTTTGGCAGATCTATTTGCGCGGATAAGCTCTTTATTCTGCGATTCTCGTTCATATCCACCCCGCATTCTAACGCGGGTTTGCTACCTTTTAATCGACTTCATTACGTATTGGGGTGGCGGTTGGTAATTAGTTCCGACAAGCCATAACCTTTGCCCCTCCAGGGGGTATCGTGGCCATTCGTAAGTTATTTAAAAAAACCGCAAAGAAAAGCAGTAAACCGTCGGTAAAAAAGCCAGCTAAATCAGCGGCGAAAAAACCATTGAAAAAAGCTGTTGCAAAAAAACCGATAGCTAAGAAAACTGCAAAGCGTTCGCCAAATATCGTCAAGCCAAAGCTAGCTAAAAAGGCCATTGGCAAGAAATCTCCTGGAAAACCATTTCCGGCAAAGTTGCAAACCTCAACATCTGGGTCATCAACGACAATTTCAGTGACTTCAACCATGCCAAATGCAAATGCTGCTCCTATTATTGAGGAACGTCGTTTAGTTATGCTGCCACCTCCAAAGCCTGTAATAAAATCAAAAAAGGCAGCAGCACTCAAACCAATTAAAAGTGCACCTGCGCCATTAGTTGTTCAGGCAAGTGAAATAGCATGGAATGCGACTGAGTTAAAAAGTATTAAGGCCGAATTATCTAAAGATTTAGTAAGGCTACGAAAAGAATTAGAAATTGCTGAAGCAGAAATGGAAGATTTAGTTGAAGCTGCAGGTGTAGGTGCTGGTGACGATCAAGCTGATGCTGGCGCTAAAACATTTGAGCGCGAGCATGAAATGTCGCTTGTTTACAATGCAAGAGATATGGTGCAGCAAACTGAACGGGCACTCGAGCGAATTGATAATAAGAGTTATGGCAAATGCGAGGAGTGTGGCAACTTTGTAGGTAAGGCAAGATTGCAGGTTTTTCCAAGAGCAACGCTATGTATGGTTTGTAAGCAGAAAGAGGAGAGACGCTGAACTACATTCAGCGGAAGCATTTAGCGGCCACCGCTTTAATAGTTTTTGCTGCAGATTACTTTACAAAGTTACTTGCGATTGAGCACTTATCAAATGAACCAAAGCAAATTATTGGCTCACTCTTACAGCTTAGGCTAGCGTTTAACTCGGGAGCAGCATTTAGCCTGGCTTCAAGTGGAACATTATTTTTATCTAGTTTTTCAATCATAATTGCTGCAGTAATTTTTTACTTTGCTCGCAGTGTTAGATCTAAATGGTGGGCAATTTCTTTAGGACTGGCGTTAGGTGGAATTCTTGGCAATCTATCTGATCGTATTTTTCGCTCGCCGGGGGGATTGCAAGGTGAGGTAGTAGATTGGATTCAGATACCTAAGTGGCCAATATTTAATCTTGCGGATATGGCAGTAGTCTGCGCTGCAATACTTATTACATTGTTAAGTTGGAAAAATACTCCATTCAATAAAGGCAAAGGTGAAGCATGAGTGAGAGAGAAAGAAGAAGCCTCTCTATCCCAGAGGGATTAAATCAAGAGCGAGTAGATGCAGCCCTTTCGAGATTATTGGGATTGTCCAGAAATGTGATTGTGGGCTTGATAGAAGCTGAGGAAATATCTAAATTGGGAAAGATAGTTGGTAAATCTGATCGAGTAACAACGGGGGACCTAATCGAAATATTAATGCCTGCCGAAAAAAGAGAAGCTAAATTAACTGCTACACCAATAGATGGACTTAAGGTTGTCTACGATGATGAGTACTTAATTGTTATTGATAAGCCAGTAGGTATTGCAGCTCATCCGAGTCCAGGTTGGCAAGGGGCAACAGTAGTGGGTGCAATATTTGCTGCCGGCTATCAACTTTCCACATCGGGCGCGGCCGAACGGCAAGGCGTGGTGCATAGATTAGATGTTGGAACATCGGGCTTGATGGTTGTCGCTAAAAATGAGATTGCGTACTCAAATTTAAAAGATCAGTTTAGGGATCGAACAGTTTCAAAGGTTTATCATGCTCTTGTCCAAGGACACATGGATCCAACTGTTGGGACAATTGATGCACCTATTGATCGCCATCCTCGTGAGGATTATCGTTTTGCGGTAGTTGCCGATGGAAAACCAAGCATCACGCACTATAAAACGTTAGAAGTTTTTCCAGCAGTAACTCTTCTTGAGATTGAGCTTGAAACAGGTCGGACACATCAGATTAGAGTTCATTTCTCAGCACTGCATCACCCATTAGTTGGTGATCTAACTTATGGCTCAGATCCAGCATTGGCCCAAAGGTTAAAGATCAGCAGGCCATGGCTTCATGCAAAACAACTTGGTTTTACCCACCCTGGAAGTGGTGAGCGTCTCTCCTTTAATTCTGAGTATCCAGAGGATCTGACACGCTCACTTACGCTTCTTTCAGATATTGCCCGCTAGATAATTAAGGTCAGTAGTAATCTCACCATCCATGCCTAACGAAACCAGCAACCAGAAGAACTCGGAAAATTTTGTGCACCTGCATGTGCACACGGAGTACTCAATGCTTGATGGAGCTGCAAAAATCTCTGAACTCGTTGCAGAGGTTGCCCGTCAGCAAATGCCGGCAATCGCCATGACAGATCACGGAAATGTATTCGGAGCATTTGAATTCCATAAAACCGCTAAAGCAGCAGGTGTTAAACCAATTATTGGAATTGAAGCTTATGTTGCACCAGAGTCAAGATTTGATAAGAGAAGAGTCAAATGGGCAGAGGGCGGGGAAGATGATGTCTCAGGCGGCGGTGCCTATACGCATATGACCTTGCTGGCAGAAAATAATGAAGGGCTATCAAATTTGTTTAAGCTCTCGTCATTAGCTTCCCTTGAAGGTTTTTACTATAAACCAAGAGTAGATCGAGAGTTACTAGCAAAGTATTCAAAGGGAATTATTGGTACTACTGGTTGCGCAGGTGGTGAAATACAAACAAGACTACGCATGGGTGGTTACAAAGAGGCGCTAAAAGCGGCTAGCGACTTTAGAGATATTTTTGGCCCAGATAATTTTTTTCTGGAATTAATGGATCACTCTATTGAGATCGAACAAAGAGGTTTTGCAGATTTAATTAAATTAGGTAAAGAACTAAACCTTCCCCAACTTGCTACAAATGATCTTCACTATACCCATCATGAAGATGCAGCAGCTCACGAAGTTTTACTTTGTATTCAATCCGGGTCAACTATTGCTGATCCAAAAAGATTTAAATTTGAGAACTCAGAGTTTTATCTGAAAAGTGCAAAGCAAATGCGTGAGTTGTTTAAAGATTTTCCAATAGCTTGCGATAATACCTTACTTATCGCTGAGCGTTGTGACACAACTATGCGCGAAGGTGAGAATTTGCTACCGAGATTCCCGGTACCGCAAGGACAGACCGAAGATAGTTGGTTAATAAAATTGGCCAATGAAGGTTTAGTTGAAAAAATGGGTAATCAAGTACCAAAGGATTACCAAGAGCGACTCAACTTCGAGTTGGATGTAATGATTAAAATGGGTTTCCCTGGATATTTCTTAGTTGTTGCAGATCTTTGTGATCACGCTCGAAAAGTTGGAATTCGCGTTGGCCCAGGTCGTGGCTCTGCTGCCGGTTCACTAGTTTCATATGCTCTTGGCGTGACCGGCCTTGACCCCATTAAATTTAATTTATTGTTTGAGCGATTCTTAAACCCAGAGCGTATTTCAATGCCAGATATAGATTTAGATTTTGATGAGCGACGCAGATCAGAGATGATTGCATACGCAACGGCAAAATATGGAGATGATCGAGTTGCGCAGATAATTACCTACGGAACAATTAAGTCAAAGCAGGCAATTAAAGATTCAACTAGAGTTCTTGGTTACCCATATGCATTGGGTGAGAGATTGACTAAATCGCTCCCACCTTCAGTAATGGGCAAGGATATTTCACTTAGTGGAGTATTTGATATGGATGATGATCGTTACGGCGAAGCATCTGAATTTCGTAACCTATATGAGAGTGATTCTGATTCAAAAAAAATAGTAGATACCGCACTTGGAATTGAGGGATTAAAGCGACAATGGGGAGTTCATGCAGCTGGAGTAATTTTAAGTAAAGAGCCGTTGATAGATGTTATTCCAATTCATCGCAGAGATTCAGACGGTGCGATCATTACGCAGTTTGATATGGGAGCATGTGAAGCTACTGGATTATTAAAGATGGATTTCTTAGGGCTTCGGAACTTATCTGTTTTGGATGATTGTTTATTAAATATCGAGAAGAACTTAGGCAAGAAAGTGGTATTAGAAACCTTGCCTTTATCTGATAAGAAAACTTTTGAATTGCTATCAAGAGGAGACACTCTAGGTGTATTTCAGTTAGATAGCGCACCGATTAGGTCACTGCTGCGCTCTATGGCACCAGATAGCTTTGAGGATATTGCAGCCGTGATTGCACTTTATCGCCCAGGACCAATGGGTGAAGATTCACATAATAAGTACGCTGATTATAAAAATGGCCGCAAGGTTCCAGTTGCGATTCATCCTGAATTAGATAAACCATTGAATGAAATATTGAAAGATACATATGGATTAATTGTTTATCAGGAGCAGGTATTAGCGATCGCTCGTAAAGTTGCTGGCTTTACTTTAGGGCGAGCAGATTTGCTCCGTAAAGCTATGGGTAAAAAAGATAAGAAGATTTTGGACAAGGAAAAAGTTCATTTTGAAAGCGGAATGAAGGCGAATGGTTTTTCTGAGGATGCTGTAGAAAAACTATGGCAAACACTAATCCCATTCTCTGATTATGCATTCAATAGAGCTCACAGCGCCGGCTATGGCTTACTTTCATTTTGGACTGCATATCTGAAAGCTAACTATCCAGCGGAATATATGGCTGCGCTTCTAACTAGTGTTCGTGATGATAAAGATAAGAGTGCTCTCTACTTAAATGAGTGTCGCCGAATGGGAATCAAGGTGCTTCCACCTGATGTAAATGAATCAGATTCGGAGTACACACCAATTGGAAGTGATATTAGATTCGGCTTAACTGCTATAAGAAATGTTGGCGAAAATGTTGTTGCTTCAATAATCAACAATCGGAAGATTAAAGGGCGCTATGAAAATTTTGGAGATTTCTTATCAAAAGTTGACGCTATCGTATGCAATAAAAAGAGTATTGAATCATTGATCAAAGCTGGCGCATTTGATTCCTTAAGCCATTCCCGACGTGGTTTAATGATGGTGTTCCTAGAAGCATTAGATGTTGTATCGGAAGCCAAGCGGGCGGAGTCAATCGGTCAGTTTGACTTATTTGGTGCGGCAAATGCCACTTCTAGCATCAATGGAGTTGTGCTTGAAATCCCAAATATTGAATGGGAAAAAATGATGTTGCTCGGGTACGAGAGGGAGATGTTAGGACTGTATGTTTCAGACCACCCACTTCTCGGTGTCGAACATGTTTTACGTTCAGTGGCTGATTTTTCAATAAGCCAAATTCCTGAGGTTGCTCATGATCAAATAATTACTATTGGTGGTTTAATTACTCAAATACAACGTAAAGTTTCAAAGCAAGGAACGCCTTGGGCGATCGTCACTGTTGAAGATTTAGAGGGCGCAGTGGATGTTTTATTTTTCTCTAATGCTTATGCAGCCCATGGCGTTAACTTAGTAGAGGATCGAATTGTTGCAATTCGTGGTCGAGTTGATAAACGAGAGGAACAGCCTAGAATTTCAGCCCTTGATTTAACCTTGCCAGATTTGAAGCAAGTACCAACTGGTCCATTAATTATTTCTATGGAGATGTCGCGCTGCACACCTCCAGTAATAGATCGAATGAATGAGATTTTGCGTTCACATCCAGGTGCAAGAGAGGTTCACCTGCGGCTAGTCGATGGCGAGAAAAAAACCATTCTTAAATTAGATGAAGCTCTAAAAGTTACTTCATCACCAAGTTTAAGTGCAGATCTAAAAACTGTACTCGGGCCGGATTGTTTAGTGCTTTGATGGGGTTAAATCAGATTGAACTCCTGCCTGCAGTTGATATTAAAGATGGACTCGCAGTTAGGCTAAATAAATCAAATATAGATTCAATTAAGAATTACGGCCAACCGTTTGAGGTAATAAACGATTTTATTTCAGCGGGGGCAAAATGGATTCACCTTGTTGATATAAATGCAGCATTTAGAAGCGGCAATAACCGGGAGATGATTAAAGAACTAATTGAAAAGATTCAAATACCAATTCAACTTTCTGGCGGTATCGCTGATCAGGATGCTCTTGATTCTGCACTTTCTACAAGCGCTAAGCGAATAAATCTTGCAACGTCATCCCTATTAGATATTGAATGGGTTAAAAAAATTCTGAATGCTCATGGTGATCGCATCTCGATTAGCTTAGATATCAGCAGTGAGGTATTGGTTGCAAGAGGTAGTGGGGAAGTAATTGGTAATGTTTTTGATTTCTTATCAATACTAAATGATATTGGATGTAAAAGATATGTAGTCACTGATAATTCAGTAGATGGAGCACTAACTGGTCCAAACCTCAATTTGATTCAAAAGATTTTAGAACGAACAGATGCTTCTATTGTTGCAAGCGGTGGGGTTGGAAAAATTTCAGACATTGATGATTTGCGACACTTAGGTGTAGAAGGTGTGATAGTTGGGCAGGCGCTTTATGTCGGTGCGGTTGATATAAATGCGGCACTCAAGGCTTGTTCTGAGTAATCGGCGCAGGGTTATGTTCAGTTACGGCAGAATAGGCAAGTGGAAAAGGCGTTGATCTCTCTAGACTCATTTCGCGAATATGCGAAAGAGTTTAATGTTATTCCAGTTGCCAGAAAGCTCAGTATAAAAAATCAGTCACCACTTTCAATTTATAATAAGTTAGCCTCGCACAGGAGCGGAACATTTTTACTGGAGTCCGCAGAAGCTGGCGTTTGGTCCAGGTACTCATTCATTGGCGTCAACAGTGAAGCAACTCTTACTGAAGTAAATGGTCTAGCTATATGGGATGGAGTAATGCCTGCAGGAGCTCCGACTGGAATTGATCCATTATCGGCACTAAGAATTTCAACAAAACATTTACGATCCCCAAAACTTGATGGCTTGCCGCCACTTACAGGCGGACTTGTGGGTTTTTTGGGTTATGAAATAGTTCGCCGACTTGAGAAGTTACCAAATTTAGCTTTTAGTGATGTAGATATACCAGAGATTGCGATGATGCTCACATCTGACTTGGCTGTTTATGATCATAAAGAAGGTGTTGTCACGTTAATTGCGAATGCAATCAATTGGGATGGAAGTCCTGATCGAGTGGACTTGGCGTATGAAAATGCCATTTTTAGATTAGATGAAATGGAACTAAATTTAGGCATTCCAGATCTTAATTTAACAAAAATTCCAGAGCGAGTCGTGCCTGATTTCAGGCGAAATACAGATGATGAGAGTTACATAAGTAAAGTTGAACTAATTAAGGAAGAGATAAAATCTGGAGAAGCATTTCAAGTTGTTTTATCTCAGAGATTTTCTATGTCAGCGACAGCGAACCCATTTGATCTTTATCGAGTGTTACGCGAGCAAAATCCAAGCCCTTATATGTATTTGTTTCGCTTTCCGAACGGATTATCAGTAGTTGGCTCAAGCCCAGAAGCACTGGTAAAAGTAACTGGTGACCAAGTGATGATTCATCCTATTGCTGGCACACGGGCAAGAAGTGAAGATATAGCAACTGATGAAAAATCTGCTCAGGAATTGCTTCTGGATCCAAAAGAAAGAGCAGAACATCTAATGCTTGTTGATCTCGGTCGAAATGATTTGGGAAGAGTTTGCCAAGCCGGAACAGTTGAAGTCACAGAGTTTATGCAAATTGAGCGATACTCACATGTTATGCATATTGTTTCGACAGTAGTAGGTAAATTAGCTCCGAAAATAGCACCAATCGAAGCTTTGTTTGCAGTATTTCCGGCAGGAACATTGTCAGGTGCGCCTAAGCCGAGGGCTATGGAGATTATTGAGGAGAATGAACCTACTAGACGTGGCATATATGGCGGGACAATTGGTTACTTAGATTTCACTGGAAATATAGATACATGCATTGCAATTAGAACTGCAGTTATTAAGGATGGAATTGCTTATGTACAAGCAGGAGCTGGAATTGTAGCTGACTCTAATCCAGTTTCTGAGAATCAAGAATGCTTAAATAAGGCGGCTGCAGTTCTGGGAGCTATAGCAACAGCAAATAGTATGGTGACTTTAAAATGAAATCATCTATTTTACTTAGTTTACTTTTTGTTGCGCTACTGACATATTTATTGATTAAGTTCAATAAGCGAATAAATTCTAAAAAGTATTCTCGCAAACCCTTAGATGCCTGGGGATCACTTTCAGAAGGGATTGATCCCACTGATGAGTGAATCAAATGTACTTTCATCAATAATTGAAGGGGTACTTGAAGATGTTGAACGCCGTAAAGTGCCGATATCTCAACTTAGAGAGCAAATTGATGGAGCACCTGCACTGAGAAATGCATATCTGGCACTTAATCAAGAAGGTATGCGGCTAATAGCAGAGGTTAAACGTTCCTCACCGAGTAAAGGTGATCTATCTGTAATTGCAGATCCAGTTTCCCTAGCTTTGGACTACCAGAATGGCGGAGCTGATGTAATTAGTGTTCTTACAGAGGAGCGCAGATTTAAAGGTAAAATTTCTGATTTAACTGCGATCAGAGCAGCGGTTAATTTACCAATTTTACGTAAAGATTTTATAGTTACAGAGTTTCAAGTTTTTGAATCTAGAATTATTGGTTCAGACTTAATACTTCTAATAGTTGCTGGACTTTCAAAGTCACAGTTGGTTGATTTTTATCAATTAGCAGTTGGGTTAGGGATGGATGTTTTGGTTGAAGTACATGATCTAAAAGAAGCTGAGGTTGCATTAGATATAGGCTCAAAAATTATTGGTGTAAATAGTCGGAACTTAAAAACATTAGAGGTTGATGAAAATAATTTTCAATTAATTTTGCCTCAACTTCCGCGATCTGTTTTGAAAGTGGCTGAATCGGGTATAAGTACTCGTTCTCAGGTCTCATCCGTTCAAGAATTAGGCGCTAAGGCAGTGTTAATTGGAGAAGCTTTGGTTAAGGCGGGTAACCCAGTTCATACCGTAAAAGAACTTCTTAATCGGTAGAAATCTTATAAACTCTCACCATGGCTAACGACAGGATAGTTACCGGAATTGAGTCAACTTCACTTGGCCATTTTGGCCCGTATGGTGGAAGATTTGTCCCGGAAGCCTTAATTGCAGCATTAGATGAATTATCGGCTGCTCATATTTCTGCTCAATCTGATCCAAAGTTTCAGTCAGAATTAGCTGAATTACATAGAACATACACTGGTCGACCCAGCATTTTAACGGAGGCTAAGAGATTTGCTGAGCATGCAGGCGGCGCTCGAATATTGTTAAAGCGAGAAGACTTAAATCATACGGGTAGTCACAAAATCAATAATGTGTTAGGGCAAGCACTTTTAACAAAGCGTATGGGCAAGAAAAGAATTATTGCTGAAACTGGTGCCGGTCAACATGGCGTTGCTTCAGCAACAGCGGCAGCGTTGTTTGGTTTGGAGTGCGTTGTTTACATGGGCGAAGCAGACACTAAGAGGCAAGCATTAAATGTTGCTCGAATGAAGTTACTAGGTGCAACAGTAGTTCCAGTTACGCAAGGCTCTAAAACACTAAAAGATGCGATCAATGAAGCAATGCGGGATTGGGTTACAAATGTTGATACGACGCATTATTTGTTAGGTACCGTTGCTGGACCACATCCATTTCCAACTATGGTGCGAGATTTTCAAAGAATTATTGGGGTTGAAGCACGGTCACAAGTTCTAGAGTTAACTGGAAAATTACCAGATGCAGTTTTAGCATGTGTTGGTGGCGGATCAAATGCAATAGGAATATTTCACCCATTTATTGATGATAAATCAGTTCGATTGATTGGATTTGAAGCTGGTGGTAGTGGAATTGAAACTGGCTTGCATGCAGCAACTATTTCAGGTGGTTCACCTGGCGTACTTCATGGAACACGCTCTTATGTATTACAAGATAAAGATGGTCAAACCGTAGAGTCACATTCAATATCTGCCGGACTTGATTATCCTGGAGTGGGCCCAGAACATGCATATTTAAATGATATTGGCCGCGCAGAATATAGACCGGTAACTGATGATAAAGCTATGTATGCATTCTCATTACTCTGTAAAACCGAGGGAATAATTCCAGCTATCGAAACTGCACATGCGCTAGCAGGAGCGCTAGAGGTGGGTAATGAGTTAGGCAAAGATGCAATTTTATTGATAAATCTCTCCGGGCGAGGCGATAAAGATGTGCAGACCGCTGCTGAATATTTTGGATTACCTCTTTAATGCCAACCCCATTAGAGGAATTATTTGTTAAGACAAAATCTGAAAATAGAGCAGCATTAATTGGTTATCTGCCAGCCGGGTTTCCAACTCAAAAGAGCGCTAAATCGATAGTTAAAGCGATGATTGATGGCGGGGTTGATGCAATAGAAATTGGGTATCCGTACTCAGATCCCGTGATGGACGGTGCTGTTATTCAGGCAGCTTCTGAACAGGCGATCTCTAATGGCGCCGGAGCAGATGAAGTATTTGAACTACTTAAAATGAGTGTGAGTTATGGTGTGCCTTCTGTTGTTATGAGTTATTGGAGTCCAATTGAAAAATATGGCTCAGGTAAGTTTGCTTCATCAATATCTGCCGCAGGTGGATCTGGCGTAATAACTCCTGATTTAACTATTGAAGAGTCTAATCAGTGGGCAATTGAAACAGCTAATAAGTCTATAAATAGAATTTATGTAGTAGCTCCTAGCACGGTTGACGACCGATTATCAAAAGTTACTTCACAATGTTCTGGATTTATATATGCAGCTAGTTTAATGGGTGTGACTGGGGCTCGAAGCTCAGTTTCTATTAATGCAAAGCTGCTTGTTGATCGAATACGGAAATTTAGTAAGACGCCTATTGCGGTAGGACTAGGTGTTTCAACTAAGGAACAAGCTATGGAAGTGGCTAATTATGCTGATGGTGTAATTGTTGGCTCAGCATTTATTAAGATAATTCAAGAGAATGGAACTGGTAGGTTGGGTTTAAAGAAGATAAAGTACCTGGCAGCATCACTTGCTGAAGGAGTTCGAAGTGGGCGATAAACTAAAAATTGCTCAACCATGGCTAACGTTAATTTGCCGATTGGTTTTAGGCGGAGTTTTAATCGCTGCAGGTGTATTAAAAATCGGTAATCTACAAAAATCTGCTATGGCAGTTCGTGCTTATGAACTTTTACCGATTTCGCTAGCAAATTTTTTAGGGTATTCATTGCCCTGGGTAGAACTAGGAATTGGATTGTTACTGGTAACTGGTGCACTTGTGAGATTTGCAGGGTTAGTTGGAGCCGTCACAATGCTCGCTTTTATAATTGCAATTTCGCAAGCATGGGCGAGAGGGCTAAGTATTGATTGTGGTTGTTTTGGCGGGGGTGGCACGATTGATCCAAGCCAGACTAAGTATTTATCCGAAATTATCAGAGATATAGGTTTAATGGCTCTAGGGATTTACTTATATTTCTATCCTAAGGGTAGATTTGCCATTGAAAAATAGTTAAGAAACCGAACAGGAGAGAGAATATGACTGCAAATAACAATGGAGACAAAGGAACTCGCAATTTAGTAATTGCTATGGTCGCTTTTATAGTAGCTGTTGGAGTTGTATTCTCGTTGATAAGCAATAGGGCAAATTCAAATTATGCTGTACCAGCGGCAGTATCTGAAGCAGATGGATACGGAATTGTTTTAAATCCAACTTCAACGCCAAAGATTGATGTCTATCTTGATTATCAGTGCCCAGCCTGTAAGGCATTTGAACTTATAAATGGTGAGTACTTAAATGAAGTTATCGCACAAAAGAGGGCCAAAGTAGTGTTCCATCCATTGACTTTTATTGGGCCAGAATCAATTATTGCTGCTAATGCAGCTGCATGTGCAGCTGATGAAAATAAATTTGTTGATATGAATTTGGCTTTGTATAAAAACCAAGCTTCAAGCGAAAATTCCGGTAAATGGCAAGGGGACGCGATGCTTGCAGTAGGAGATTCCATTGGACTTAGATCCGACAGCTTCAAAAAGTGTGTTGCAGATGGTAAGTATGTAAAGTGGACTGGAAATGTATCTGTGGCTTCCGGTAAAGCAAATATAAATAGCACTCCAACCATTCGAATTGATGGCAAGGATTTAGATCGAAATACTGAATATAGTGATCCAGCTAAATTCAAAGCTGCTTTAACCGCAGGAGGCGTTAAGTAGAAGTACTTAACTTAAATGTTTGCATTTATACCAAGCCCGAGTTCATCATCGATTTCATTCGGGCCAGTTACTTTTCATTATTACGCACTTTGCATAATTTTGGGAATCACTGCGGCTATCTGGATTGGCCGTAAGCGCTATAGATCAATTGGCGGAGTAGCAGATGAAGTATCGGATGCAGCAGTTTGGGCCATTCCTTTTGGAATAATAGGTGGCCGCCTCTATCACGTAATATCTTCGCCAAGTAACTACTTCGGTGAATCTGGCGATCCAGTTGATGCTCTTCGAATATGGAAAGGCGGACTTGGAATTTGGGGTGCCATTTCATTAGGGACATTTGGTGCCTATCTTTATTTTAAAACTCACAAAACTTCACTTGGTTTTTCGAAATTTCTTGATGCGCTAGCACCTGGTGTGATTATTGCGCAGGCTATTGGGAGAGTAGGAAATTGGTTTAACCAGGAAGTATTTGGAAAGCCAACTTCACTTCCTTGGGGGTTAGAGATAGATAGATTTAATAGGCCCCTGGACTATAAAAATTATTTAACATTCCATCCTACTTTTCTTTATGAAGCGATTTGGTGCTTAATTACCGCTTATCTCTTAATCAAGTTGCCAGGTTATTTGAAAAATTTCTCCCAAAATTCAGGAGATATTTTTGCCCTTTATATATTTGGTTATACCTTTGGTCGAATATGGATAGAAGCACTTCGGATAGATCAAGCCAACTATATTCTCGGATTTCGGGTTAATATCTGGGTTAGTCTGATCATTCTTCTCACTTCCTCGGCTTATTTAATTAAAAGCAGGCGTCGTGGCAAATTAACTTCAGGTTCTTTAAAAGGTTAGAATGCACGGATGGGATTGGAAGAAGTACAAATTCGCAATATGGAGCACAGAGCAAATCGTGCGGGTTGGTTGCGCGCTGCAGTCCTAGGTTCAAATGATGGATTAGTGTCAACAGCGAGTTTAATGATTGGCATAGCAGCTGCAAATAAAAGTGATTTTTTAATAACAGCAGGGCTGGCTGGCATTGCTGCAGGTGCTATGTCAATGGCAGTCGGAGAATATGTTTCAGTTAAATCCCAAAATGATATTGAAACTGCCGACAGGGAAATAGAAATAAAGCAATTAGCAACAGATCCAGAAGGTGAATTTGAAGAGTTAGTTGAAATATATATGAAGCGTGGGTTAGCAAGACAGCTTGCAACTGAAGTGGTAACTGCGCTTCATAAGCAAGATCCATTAGAAGCGCACTTACGAGATGAGCTGGGCCATTTTGACCACACTAGAGCTAGGCCATTACAAGCAGGAGTTGCTTCCGCAATTGCATTTACAGCAGGAGGAGTTATTCCTCTTTTAGGCGCACTAATCTCTAAATCTGATCCAGTTGCACTAGTCCTTATCTTTACAGCCATCGGTTTAGTTGTTGCCGGTTTTGTTAGCGCCAAGATCGCTGCCTCACCGATACCTAAAACTATTGCTCGGATTTTCCTAGGCGGGGTATTTGGCGTTGTAATTACTGCAGGTATTGGTTGGTTGGTTGGGCTTACCGGGATTTAATTACCCTGATACCATTTGCCTAGTTAAGAAGTAGAAGTTGGGCCACAGTTGTCCCGACCCACATATGGGAGCGGCCTTTTAATTTGGAAATGAATAAGCTTTTTTCCACAACTCCAAATGCAGTTGGGTTATATGACCCTGCGAATGAACATGATGCATGTGGTGTTGCAATGGTCGCGACTCTAAACAAGTTGGCTACTCACGAAATCGTTACTAAAGCGTTAACCGCTCTAAGAAATCTTGAGCACAGAGGTGCATCTGGTGCCGAGCCTGATAGCGGTGATGGGGCCGGAATACTAATTCAGGTACCAGATAAATTTTATAGATCAGTAATTAATTTTAAACTTCCAAAGTTTGGTGAGTATGCCACTGGAATATTCTTTATTAAACCTGGCAAAAATGATTATCAGAGCGCTATTGAGAAAATTGCTCAAGAAGAGGGGTTAGTAGTTCTTGGCTGGCGGGATGTACCAATCAATTCTAAGTCTCTTGGTAAAACCGCACTTTCAGTAATGCCGGAGTTTAAGCAAATATTTATTTCTGGCTTAAAAAATGAAACCGATCTAATTTTAGAGAGAATGGCATTTTGTTTACGTAAAAGAGTTGAGCATACATTACCTATATATGTTCCCTCACTTTCATCTAGAACAATTGTTTACAAGGGCATGCTAACTACTAATCAATTAGAAGAATTCTTCCCAGATTTATCTAACTCTCTGGTGGAGTCGCCGATGGCCCTTGTTCATTCAAGATTTTCTACAAATACTTTTCCGTCTTGGCCACTTGCTCACCCTTACCGTTTCATTGCACACAATGGCGAAATTAATACCGTAAAAGGAAATCGTAACTGGATGAGATCCAGAGAAACATTGTTAGAAAGTAAATTAATTCCTGGAGATTTAAAGCGCTTATTTCCAATAGTAGATAACTCAGGGAGCGATTCGGCTTCATTTGATGAGGTTTTAGAATTACTTTACCTAGGTGGCAGATCTTTGCCACATTCAGTATTAATGATGATTCCAGAGGCTTGGGAAAATCACACAACCATGTCACAGGAGCGTAAAGATTTTTATGCATTCCACTCTGCACTGATGGAACCATGGGATGGGCCTGCCTGCGTCACATTCACTGATGGTAAGCAAGTTGGAGCTGTGCTCGATAGAAATGGCTTAAGGCCATCAAGATTTTGGGTAACTGATGATGGCTTGGTAGTACTTGCAAGCGAGGTTGGTGTATTGGATTTTCCACCAGAGAAAATTATTCGTAAGGGAAGATTGCAACCTGGAAAAATGTTTTTAGTTGATATTCAAGAGGGAAGAATTATTGAAGATGATGAAATCAAACAAACACTTGCTAATGCTGCACCTTATTCAGATTGGCTGCATGCAGGATTAGTGAAGTTAGGGGATCTGCCAGCCAGAGAACATATTGTCTATCCCCACTCCTCAGTTCTTAGAAGGCAAAGAGCGTTTGGATACACTGAGGAGGAAATTCGAATAATTATTACTCCGATGGCAAAGAATGGTGCAGAGCCAATTGGGTCAATGGGTACTGATACGCCAATTGCCGCTCTATCGGAAAAACCACGATTGCTCTTTGATTATTTCGCACAATTATTTGCTCAAGTAACTAATCCACCTCTGGATGCAATCCGTGAAGAACTTGTAACTTCTTTAGGTGGTTCAATCGGGCCTGAGCATAACTTATTGGAACCCGGACCTGCTTCTTGTCGTCAAATTTCATTACAGTTTCCAGTAATTGATAATGATGAATTAGCTAAAATTATTCACGTTAATGCTGATGGCGATCAGCCAGGATTCGCTTGCCATGTCGTTAGAGGATTATTTCCAATTTCCGGTGGCGGCAAGTCACTCGTAGCAAGAATAAATGAGATTAGACAAGAAGTATCAAAAGCTATTAGTGAAGGTGCGAGAATAATTGTCCTATCTGATCGAGATGGAGACGGGGAAAATGCACCTATTCCATCCTTGTTATTAACATCAGCGGTTCATCATCATTTAATCCGTGAAAAAACTAGGACAAAGGTTGGTCTGGTAGTTGAAAGTGGTGAGGTACGCGAGGTTCACCATGTTGCGTTATTAATTGGATTTGGTGCTGCAGCTGTAAATCCATATTTAGCAATGGAAAGCGCGGAAGACTTAGTTCGTCAAGGTGTCATTTCTGGCATCACTCCCGAAAAGGCGGTTAGAAATTTAATTAAGTCGCTCGGCAAAGGTGTATTAAAAGTAATGTCAAAAATGGGTGTTTCAACCATTGCCTCATATACCGGGGCTCAAATATTTGAGGCGATTGGTTTATCTAAAGAAATAGTTGACGAATACTTTGTAGGTGTTACTTCAAGATTAGGCGGAGTTGGCATTGATGTGATTGCTCAAGAAACTATTAAGCGCCACCATATTGCTTATCCTCCCGGAGGTGAGATCCCAGGTGCGAAGCGACTTCAAATTGGTGGCGAATACCAATGGCGTCGAGAGGGCGAACCTCATCTATTCGATCCAGAAACTGTATTCACGCTTCAGCATGCAACTAGATCAAAAAGATTTGATGTTTTCAAACGTTACACAGCAAGAGTAGATGACCAATCTCGTAGGCTAATGACTTTGCGCGGTTTGTTTACATTTAATTATGGCGTCAATAAATCAATTCCAATAGATGAAGTTGAGCCTGCTTCTGAAATAATTAAGAGGTTTGCAACCGGAGCAATGTCCTATGGATCAATTTCACAGGAGGCTCATGAAACTTTAGCCATTGCAATGAATCGAATTGGAGGCAAGTCTAATACTGGCGAAGGTGGTGAAGATTCTGCTAGAAATATTCCTGATAAAAACGGCGACTTGCGCAGATCTTCAATCAAGCAGGTCGCAAGCGGAAGATTTGGTGTTACAAGCGAGTACTTAGTCAATGCCGATGACATTCAAATTAAAATGGCACAGGGTGCTAAACCTGGAGAAGGCGGACAATTACCTGGTAATAAGGTTTACCCATGGATAGCTAAGGTGCGCTACTCAACTCCTGGTGTTGGCTTAATTTCACCCCCACCTCACCATGATATTTATTCAATCGAAGATCTTGCTCAACTAATTCATGATCTTAAAAATTCAAATAAAAATGCACGTATCCACGTTAAATTAGTAGCAGAAGTGGGAGTCGGTACAGTTGCAGCTGGTGTTAGCAAGGCTCATGCAGATGTTGTTTTAATTTCTGGCCATGATGGTGGAACTGGCGCATCACCGTTAACATCATTAAAGCATGCTGGAGCTCCATGGGAGTTAGGATTGGCGGAAACGCAACAGACATTGATGCTAAATGGTTTGCGTGAACGAATAGTTGTTCAAGTTGATGGCCAAATGAAGACTGGTCGTGATGTAATTATTGCTGCCTTGTTGGGAGCAGAGGAGTATGGATTTGCAACCGCCCCACTAGTTGTTTCGGGTTGTGTAATGATGCGGGTTTGTCATTTAGATACATGTCCGGTTGGAGTAGCTACTCAAAATCCGGAGCTGCGGAAAAAATTTACTGGTAAGCCAGAGTTTGTTGAGACTTTTTTTGAGTACATTGCTGAAGAGGTTAGGCAAATTCTTGCACAACTTGGCTTTAGGAGTTTGAGTGAAATAATTGGTCAAGTTGAATTACTTAATACAGCAGCTGCTGTTGATCATTGGAAGGCTAGTGGTTTAGATTTATCACCACTACTAATTGCACCAAGTAATAAGTTACCTCGCAAAAATACTACCTCGCAGGACCATGGATTAGTTAATGCGTTAGATAATGATTTAATTGAATTGTCAAAAGATGCTTTAAATAGTGCAATGCCTGTAAGACTTGAAATGCAGGTTCGCAATGTTAATAGAACTGTTGGCACCATGCTTGGTGCCGAGATCACTCGTAAATATGGTGGTGCGGGATTACCGACTGACACTATAGATGTAACCTTTCACGGTTCTGCTGGGCAATCATTTGGTGCTTTCATCCCATCGGGCTTAACTCTTAGACTTTACGGAGATAGTAATGATTATGTAGGTAAAGGATTATCTGGTGGTCGAATTATTATTAGACCAGATGAGCGAGCTATTTTTGATTCAAGCAAGAATGTAATTGCTGGCAATGTCATTGGCTATGGCGCAACCTCTGGCGAAATAATGATTTCTGGAGTTGTTGGGGAGCGCTTCTGTGTTCGCAATTCTGGGGCTGTTGCAATCGTTGAGGGCCTAGGAGATCATGGTTGCGAATACATGACAGGGGGAACGGTGATTGTTTTAGGCAACATCGGCAGGAACTTTGCTGCTGGCATGTCCGGTGGTCGTGCTTTTGTTTTAGATTTAGATCACCGTTTAGTAAATACTGAGATGGTTGATATTTTAGCTCTTCCAAATGATCAGGAAGAGGTTGTGAAAGCCACTATCTCCAAATTTGCTGCAGAAACAGGATCCAAAATTGCAGGCGAAATAATTAATGAATGGTCTGTCGCAAAAACGCGGATTTCACTAGTTATGCCACGTGATTATGCGAGAGTTTTAGAGGTTATGGCAAAGGCGCAGCGCGAAGGCTTGCCAATGGAAAGCGCAGTTATGGCGGCTATAAATGGCTGATCCAAAGGGTTTTCTAACAACAAGCCGTCAGACGCCAAAACGTAGACCGGTCGATGTGCGAATTAAAGATTGGAAAGAGGTTTATCAAGAGCAAGATTTTTCAGATTTACAAAAACAGGCTGGGCGATGTATGGATTGCGGTATACCTTTCTGTCATCAGGGGTGTCCATTAGGTAATTTGATTCCAGAATGGAACGATTTAATTTGGCGTGGTGAAAAGAGTGAAGCAATTGATCGGCTACATGCGACAAATAACTTTCCAGAATTTACTGGAAGGTTATGCCCAGCTCCCTGTGAAACTGCTTGTGTAGTAGCAATAAATGCAGAGGCAGTAACTATTAAGCAGGTTGAGCTTCGAACAATTGAAGAAGCATTTCTGGAAAAAAGAGTTGTTCCTCTTATTCCAGATAGACTGACTGGTAAAACCGTTGCAGTAATTGGCTCTGGCCCAGCTGGCCTTGCAGCTGCTCAACAACTAACAAGAGCAGGACACACAGTTGCTGTTTATGAGCGGGCAGACAAAATTGGCGGGCTTCTACGTTATGGGATACCAGAATTTAAAATGGAGAAATCAATTCTGGATAGAAGGCTTTATCAGATGGAACAGGAAGGAACACGATTCCGCACCAACATCGAAGTCGGTAAAGATATTACTGGAAGTGCTTTGCGTAATAAATATGATGCTGTTGTAGTTGCAATTGGTGCGACTAATTGGCGTGACTTAACAATTCCTGGCAGAGAAGCTGTAGGAGTCTATCAAGCTATGGAGTACCTGCCTTGGGGTAATAAACAAGCCTCGGGTGAAATCACCGGTGAATCACCAATAAGTGCCAAAGACAAAGATGTAGTAATTCTTGGCGGCGGTGATACCGGAGCTGATTGTCTCGGCACTGCAATTAGGCAGGGCGCAAAATCTGTTACTCAACTTGAGATCATGCCAAGACCAGGTGATGAAAGACCGAGTGAGCAACCATGGCCTACCTATCCGATGATTTATAGAGTAAGCAGTGCACATGAAGAAGCCGGCGAGAGAATTTACTCAGTTTCTACGCAAGAGTTTGTTAAAGATAAAAATGGAAATCTTAAAGCTCTTATCTTGGTTGAAACTAAGCTGGTTAACGGAAAATTTGAGCAAGTTCCTGGCAGTGAGAAGGAGATCCCAGCGGATCTAGTATTGCTAGCTATGGGCTTTACTGGTCCTGAGAAAAGTGAATTATTAGATCAATTAGAGGTTGAAGTAGACGATAGAGGCAATATTAAACGAGATAGTGAATATGCAACCTCAGCCGATGGAGTTTATGTATGCGGCGATGCAGGCAGGGGACAGTCTTTAATAGTTTGGGCTATCGCTGAAGGTCGCAGCGCCGCGGCAGCGGTTGACACGTACCTATCTGGAAACACGCAACTGCCTTTCCCAATAGAACCAACCGCTCGCCCATTGATGGTTTAAGGTCAACATATGCGCCGAGCGAAAATTGTTTGCACAATGGGTCCAGCAGTTGAATCGATAGAAAAAATCACCGAGCTTATTGATGCCGGTATGAATATGGCTCGACTAAACCTCTCGCATGGAGGATATGATGAACATCAAAGCAGGCTTAATGCAGTTAGATCTGTTGCAAAAAAAGCAAATAAAGCAGTCGCAATATTAGTTGACTTGCAAGGACCAAAAATTCGTTTAGGTCGCTTCGCTGATGGGCCGCATGAGTTATCACGTGGTGATATTTTTGTTATTACAACTGAAGATATTCCTGGCACGAAGGAGCGGGTAAGTACAACCTATAAGGGGTTACCCGGTGACTGTAAGGCCGGTGATAAAATCATGATTGATGATGGAAAAGTTTCAGTTCAAGTTGTCGAAGTCAAAGGAAATGATGTAGTAACCAAAGTAGTTCAACCCGGAATGGTAAGTAATAATAAAGGACTTAATCTTCCTGGGGTTGCAGTTTCAGTTCCAGCGCTCTCAGAGAAAGATATTGCGGATTTGCGCTGGGGCTTAAAAGCAGGTGCAGACTTCATTGCACTTTCCTTTGTAAGAAGTGCAGCAGATATTAAAGATGTTCATAAGATTATGGAAGAAGTTGGTATTAGAGTTCCAGTTATAGCTAAAATCGAAAAGCCACAGGCAGTTGAAAACTTACAGGAAATTGTTGACGCATTTGATGGAATTATGGTTGCTCGAGGTGATCTAGGAGTTGAGCTGCCAATTGAAGATGTTCCGATTGTGCAAAAGCGCTGTATTACAGTGGCGCGTGAGTCTGCAAAACCAGTAATAGTTGCAACTCAGATGCTAGATTCAATGACTTTTAATTCTCAACCAACTAGAGCAGAAGCGACAGATTGTGCGAATGCTGTATTAGATGGTGCTGATGCTTTGATGTTATCGGGTGAGACAAGCGTAGGTGATTTTCCAATAGAAGCGGTGAAAGTTATGGCGCGTATTATTGAACGAACCGAAGAGGTAGCATTAGATCAAATCCCGCCGCTAAAGCATTCACCTGCTACAAAAGCAGGAGCAATTACAAAAGCTGCAACTGAGGTTGGACTAACGGTAGGCGCGAAGTATTTAGTAGCATTTACACAAAGCGGTGATTCAGCTAGGCGAATGTCTAGATTACGCTCACCCATTCCAATGTTGGCCTTAACTCCAGAAATTGGCACTTATAACAGACTGGCACTCTCTTGGGGCGTAGAGTCCTTACTAACTGCAGTTGTCAATCACACAGATGAGATGGTTATGCAGGTGGATGCTATTTTGATTGATTCGAAAAGAGTAAAAATTGGAGATTTAGTATTAATTGTTGCCGGTTCCCCTCCAGGAATTCCTGGGTCAATTAACGCAATGCGGGTTCATAAAATTGGTGATGCCGTTAGCGGAGTTGCGCCTGCATACCGTAAGTAATTTCGTTTAAAAAAGTAGTGACTATAAACTCAGACTCTCTAACGCCTCGGTACTCCAACGGTAGAGAGGACGGTCTCAAAAACCGTATAGTGTCGGTTCGAATCCGACTCGAGGCACATGGTGAATGAAAAACAAAAAATAAAAATACTTGTTGCCGAAGATGAAACCATTATTCGGCTCGATTTAGTTGAGATGTTAACTGAGGCTGGCTACGAAGTAGTTGCTCAAGCTGAGAATGGTGTAATTGCAATTGATCTTGCAAAAAAATATAAACCAGATCTTGTAATTTTAGATGTAAAAATGCCAGAGATGGATGGCATAACTGCCGCAGAACAGATTATTTCCATAGCGCCGGTTTTAATGTTAACCGCTTTTAGCCAACGTGATTTAGTTGAAAGAGCTAGAGATGCCGGAGTAATGGCCTATGTAGTTAAGCCCTTCTCAATTGATGATTTAATTCCAGCGATCGAAATTGCCATCAGCCGGCATAATCAGATGAAGACACTTGAATCAGAGGTTGCCGATATTTATGAGCGATTAGAATCTAGGAAAGTGATTGACCGGGCCAAGGGGATATTAATGAAAGCGATGAACCTTTCAGAGCCTGAAAGTTTTAGTTGGATTCAAAAAACTGCGATGGATCGCCGAATCTCAATGAAGGAGGTTGCGCAAGCGATAATTTCACCTGATGCCGCTCCGGATAGATAAAATCTTTGCCAATATCTGGCTGCAATTACGGTTAAAAATCAAATCATGGTTACGGGGATACGAGCCTAAATGGGCGGTGAAAGCGAATTTATCTGTAGGAATTGAGCATAGAAAATACTCCGAAAAGTGTAATTTCTCCCATTCATAACATAGTATTACCCTGACTTTAGGGGATAAGAGAGAAAGGCAGAAATGCAAGCAGTTTCACCAAATCGCTTCTCTGCTCGGTTGCTGATTGAGCGTAGCGCGGCAACACTGATTATTGGGTTAGTATTTTTTTGGTTGGCGATAAACCTTGTAAAATCCCCATCACAATTTTTTCAATCTAGCATTATCGGAATAAGTAACGGCGTACTTTATGCTCTCATCGCACTTGGCTACACATTAGTTTATGGAATTATCGAATTAATAAATTTTGCACATGGTGATTTATTTATGCTGGGTGGTTTATTTGCTGCAACTTTTATCGGTGTTTGGTTCGGACAAGAATCGCCTTCAAATACTGGTTACGCGGTTTTCATTCTTTGTTTAATTGCAACGATGGGATTTTGTGCCACTATAAATGTGGCAATTGAGCGTTTTGCATATCGAAGGTTGCGAAAAGCACCAAAATTAGCTCCCCTCATCACGGCTGTTGGTGTTTCTTTTATGATCCAGTTTGTTGGAATCAGATGGAATGGATCCGGACCAAAAACCTGGAATTCAGTACTACCTGATGGAGAGTTCGTAATTTCAACTGTTCATATACCGTACACCACCGTTATATCTTTCTTAGTTACGATTCCTCTTCTAGTTTTGATGACATTTATTGTGGCTAAAACCAGGCGTGGAAAGGCAATGCGGGCAACTGCTCAGGATGCCGATGCCGCCAGACTGATGGGAATAAATGTAAACAAGACCATTTCCTTCACCTTTGCATTAGGTGGGGCACTAGCTGGTGCGGCGGGACTTTTATTCCAACAAACTCAGGGTGTTACTAATTATAATTTAGGTTATCAGTTAGGTCTTATTGCCTTCACATCTGCTGTTCTAGGTGGAATTGGTAATCTTTCTGGTGCGGTATTAGGAGCAATTCTTATTGGCTTAATCCAAGGATTAAATGATGGTCTACCGATAGGACTTGGTCAGCAATGGTCACAAACTGTGGTTTTTACTATCCTAATTCTATTAATGGTATTTAAGCCGACCGGCTTACTTGGTAAACCAATGGTTGAAAAGGTGTGAGATGAAGATTCCGGCCATTAAATTAGGAAAAAAATCAACTAAGTCGAGAAAACTTAAGTCGTTCAATCAAACAAAATGGGTTCGTGGATTCTCAGTTACAGCTGTAGCAATTTGGATTTTCTACGCATTCATTGTCGATATGCTTCCTTATGGCTTGTATGACTTTTTCCAGAAGTGGTTTCCAGCAACGACGGTAAATGAATCCTTAGTTTGGGTTATTTGTGCCCTTGGTTTAAATATTGTTGTTGGCTATGCCGGGTTGCTTGACCTGGGATTTGTTGCCTTTTGGGCAATCGGCGGTTATTGCGCTGGGTGGTTCATGTCAGACTTTTTTCAACAAACCAGCATTCACTTTGCATCTACTGCGGCTCCTGAACAACGTGGAATCCACTTAAGTTTTTGGGCAGTTTTGTTTATCGGCGCACTTGTCTGCGCAGTTTTTGGAGTGATTATTGGAGCGCCAACCTTGAGACTTAAGAGTGATTACTTAGCACTAGTGACTCTTGGATTCGGTGAAATTATTCCTCAGATTTTTTATAATGGTGAGAATATTGGTGGGTTCAATCTTTCGAATGGCTCTAAAGGAATTTCACCAGTTGATAATGTTGGCTTATTCGGGAAGACGTTAGGACCTTTTGATTTAGACTGGAAATATTTAATATTCGTTTGTTTAGCTGCTTTAATGGTATTCATATCGCTTAGAATAAGAAGTGGACGTCTTGGTAGAGCCTGGCTCGCGATCCGAGAGGATGAGTTGGCTGCTTCAATGATGGGTGTGCCATTAATGAAGTCGAAATTAGCGGCATATGCTGTCGGCGCATTCTCTGGTGGAATCGGTGGCGTAGCTTTTGCGACTCACGTAAATGGTGTTTTTGCTGATCGATTTAATTTTTCAATTTCGATAATTTTGCTCGCAATGGTAGTTCTTGGCGGAATGGGAAATGTTTGGGGCGTAATTGTGGGAGCTCTAGTTATCGCATGGGTAAACTCAACTGGGTTGCCTGCATTTGGTGATACCGTAAATAATATATTGGGCACCAATATTAATTTCCCTTCTTATAATTTTTTGCTTTTTGGTGGAATTTTAATATTTATGATGCTCTATAAACGTGAAGGATTACTGCCAGAGTCAAGATTGAAACAAATTCTTCACGAAACCGATGATTCGACCTCAAATATTGGTGGACACTGATGACCAAATCAGCATTGAAAGCGGATAATATTTCTGTGAAGTTTGGTGGACTTGTTGCCGTAGATGATGTTTCTTTTGATATTCCAACCGGTGGAGTGGTCTCTTTAATCGGACCAAATGGTGCTGGCAAAACCACTTTCTTCAATGTCTTAACAGGGTTATATAAACCCACTAGTGGAGTTGTCACATTTGACGAGAAGAATATAACTGCGAAACCACCTCATAAAATTGCTCAAGCTGGCGTGGCAAGAACTTTTCAGAATATTAGGTTATTTGGACTAATGACCGCAGAAGAAAATGTTATGGTTGCAATGCACTCTCACCTAAAATCTGGAATTATTAGTACGGTTTTTGGGACCAAGAGGCAACGCTCCGAAGAAGAAGAGTCAAAGAAAACTGCACGAGAACTTCTAGATTTTGTAGGAATTGGAAATACGGCAGATCAATTCGCAAGAAATCTTTCATACGGAGATCAAAGACGACTAGAGGTTGCGCGCGCCTTAGCTCTTCGACCAAAAGTTTTATTGCTTGATGAGCCGACTGCGGGCATGAATCCACAAGAATCACAAACTTTCGTGGATTTCGTTTACAGAGTTCGAGATAAAAAGGGTGTGTCAATTTTGCTTATAGAGCATGACATGTCAGTAGTTATGAAGGTGTCAGAGAGGATTACTGTTTTAGATCGAGGTCAAAAGATAGCTGAAGGAACACCGGCTGAAATTAAATCAAATAAACAAGTTATTGAGGCCTACCTTGGCAAATCAAGTGAGAGTGACAAATAATGTTAAAAGTCGAAAATTTAGAGGTTACATATGGAAATATCAAAGCAATCAAGGGTATTTCCCTTGAGGTAAATCAAGGTGAAATAGTTACTTTGATTGGTTCTAATGGAGCGGGTAAATCGACAACGCTTAGAACTATTTCGGGAATTCTAAAACCAAGATCTGGATCGATTACTTTCAATGGTGAGAGAATTGAGGGTGTCGAAGGTCATGAAATTGTGGCTAAGGGAATTTGTCAATCACCTGAAGGAAGAAGAATTTTCCCTAAAATGACTGTTGACGAAAATTTGGATTTGGGAGCTTTTTTGCGAAATGATAAGTCAGAAATTAAAAATGATCGTCAGAGAGTTTTAGAGTTGTTTCCAAGACTGCAGGAGCGTATAGATCAAAAAGCTGGAACGATGTCAGGTGGTGAGCAGCAAATGCTCGCAGTAGGCCGTGCGCTTATGGGATCACCAAAGTTATTGCTCCTTGATGAACCATCTATGGGTCTTGCGCCGGTACTAGTTGAGATGATTTTTGAAACAATAAAGAAAATTAATGATCAGGGAACGACAATTTTACTCGTAGAACAGAATGCCCTTGCAGCCTTGAAAGTTGCTGATCGCGCATACGTTCTTGAGTCTGGGTCTATAAAGATGAGTGGAAAAGCTAAAGATTTAATATCAAATGATGAGGTTACAAAAGCTTATCTTGGCGGCTAAAACTAGCGGTCTGCAAGAATCAAACAAGTTATTCGGGCACTGCAAGTTCTTTCACCCTTATCGTTAGTAATCTCTATTTCGTAACAGCAAAGAGTTTTCCCTAGCGTTATTGCTGTTGCAACACCAGTGACTAAACCAGTAGTGGCAGATTTGTGGTGAGTTGCATTTATGTCAACTCCAACAATTCTTTTATTTGCACCGGCATGTAGTTGCGTACCAATCGATCCAAGGCTTTCTGCTAGAACAACATTTGCGCCTCCATGCAACAATCCAATTGGCTGCGTATTTCCTTCAACTGGCATGGTTCCAACCAAGCGGTTTGGTGAGGCTTCGATAATCTCTATGCCCATTTTCTTATCAAGGGCACCAGCACCACGTTGGCGAATTGTGTCTAGGAACTCAGTCATGTTCAATAGTTTAACCTGTAGAGCAATTAGAATCCCAATATGAGTGCGAGTCAGAAGCGATTACTTCTAATAGACGGCCACTCAATGGCCTACCGGGCTTTCTACGCCTTACCAGTTGAGAATTTCAAAACTTCGACCGGTCAACCAACAAATGCAATATACGGATTCGCTTCAATGTTGATTAACTTAATAAGAGATGAGAAGCCTACCCATATCGCAGTTGCCTTTGATGTTTCTAGAAAAACTTTTCGTACTGAGAAATTTGCTGATTACAAAGCGAATCGAGCAGCAACCCCAGATGAATTTCGTTCACAACTTTCGCATATAAACGAAATGATAGAAAGTTTCGGTATTAAATATTTTGAGTTAGAAGGTTACGAAGCAGATGACATTATTGCAACATTGAGTAAATCAGCTGATAAGCAGGCATATCAAGTGTTGATTTGCACAGGTGATCGAGATGCATTTCAGTTGGTTAATGACAAAATAACTGTTTTATATCCAAAAAAAGGTGTTACCGAAATGAGCCGAATGACTCCAGAGGCGGTATTTGAAAAATATGGTCTTAAGCCAGCTCAGTATCCAGATTTTGCTGCACTGCGCGGGGACCCTAGTGATAACTTGCCATCAGTTCCAGGTGTGGGAGAGAAGACCGCAACAAAATGGATTATTGACTATGGATCTCTAGAGAAACTTTTAGACAATGCTGAGAAAATCGGTGGAAAAGTAGGGGAATCACTCCGGTCTAATATCGACACCGTTAGATTAAATCGAGAGCTCACTCATTTAGTTAACGATGTTAAATTGCCCTACGACCTAGATGATTTAATCTGGTCTGGTGTTGAAGCCAATAGGATTAATGTGTTTTTTGAAAAACTTGAAATAAGAGCGCTTAAAGATCGTCTAAAGTCACTGCCTCAGGTTGGTGGTTCTGAATCTAGTGAAATAAAGATAAATATTACAACCGTGGATTCATCTAAACTAGATGAAATTCTTTCTGGTCGTAGAGATCCAGTCGCTATTTCATTTGATGTGATTGATGGGGTTCTTAATTCATACTCTGTTGCAATAAGTGCATCGGAGGCTTTTAGCGTAGAAGATAAAGAAATTGGGAATTGGATCTCCGATTCAAGTATTCCAAAATATGTCCACGGAGGTAAATTTCCACTAAAGGCATTAAAAATGAATGGACTCGCCGCGGACATAGAGTTACTAGCATATTTAATTAATCCAGGTAGTAGAAATCTTGAATTGAATGATTTATCTGAACGTTTGTTAGGAGTTTCACCAAATACTGAAAACCTTTTTTCTAACTTTGATCCAAAGAGTGCTTGCTGGATATTTTCTCTACAGAAGGAACTCAATGCTGAAATTATTTCGAAATCAATGAGTGACTTATATTGGGATCTGGAACAGCCAACTCTAGTATTACTCTCACAAATTGAGGCTACCGGTATCGCAGTAGATCAAAATAAATTAATGGAGCTTTCAAAACATTTTTCCAAAATAGTTTTAGATGAAACAAATCATGCATACAATGAAGTTGGTCATGAATTTAATGTGAATTCTCCTAAGCAGTTGCAGGTAGTGTTATTTGATGAATTAAATCTACCCAAAACTAAAAAAATTAAAACTGGATTTACTACAGACGCGGAGAGCCTAGAATGGCTAGCGTTAAAGACGAAGCATCCTTTGCTTAAACATCTTTTACGAATTAGAGAGACAACGAAGTTACTTACAACTATTGACGGATTAATTTCTTCGGTTAAATCTGATGGAAGAATTCATACGAATTTTCAGCAAACTGTTGCAGCTACTGGTCGACTTTCATCAACCGAACCCAACCTTCAAAATATTCCAATTAGAACCGATGAAGGCAGGCAAATCAGAGATTGCTTTATTGCTCAAGACCCATTTACTGATTTGCTAACCGCTGATTACAGTCAGATAGAGATGCGAATTATGGCCCATCTTTCTAATGACAAAGGTTTAATTTCGGCTTTTGAATCTGGCGAAGATCTTCACTCAACTGTTGCATCTCAAGTTTTTGGTGTCGAATCTACAGAAGTGAATGCTGAAATGAGGCGAACAATTAAAGCAATGTCTTATGGATTAGCTTATGGTTTATCTTCTTTTGGTCTTGCTCAGCAATTGGATATAGATCCAGTTGCGGCAAGTGAATTAATGAATAAATACTTTGAAAGATTTGGTGGCATTAGAGATTATTTGAAGACGGTAGTGATATCTGCAAAGGAAAAGGGCTATACCGAAACTGTTTTGGGTCGGCGTCGTTATTTGCCAGATTTAAATCATGAGAATCGCCAACGACGAGAGATTGCAGAGCGAGCTGCGCTAAATGCTCCAATCCAAGGATCAGCTGCAGATATCATAAAAATTGCAATGCTAAATGTTTATAAACAGATATCTGAACATAATCTTAAGTCCAGACTTTTACTCCAAGTGCACGATGAACTGATTCTTGAAGTTGCCGTGGATGAAAAAGTAAAGCTTAAGGAAATTGTAAAGTCTGAAATGGAGAACGCATACAAACTAAGAGTTCCACTAGACGTGAATATTGGATTTGGGAAGAGCTGGGATTTAGCGGCTCACTAATTGTTTGAATTTTGAAGAGAACAGGTTAAATTCTCTGAATTGGGTCCTAAAATGGATTTCTGGCCAGGTTAAGAACTTTTTTGCCTTCATAAATATCAAGATTGATTCAAAATACCTCAGTTTGACCCGAAAGCGATTAAAAAGTAACCTTATCCGACCCTGTCCCTACTAGTGATTTACCCTCGGAGTACAAATATCTAATGACCCCCTCTCAAATAGCCGTAAATGATGTTGGTTCTGCAGAAGATTTTTTAGCCGCAATTGAAGGCACAATAAAGAATTTTAATGACGGGGATTTAGTCTCTGGAATTGTTGTCCAAATCGATCGTGAAGAAGTCTTACTTGATATTGGTTATAAAACAGAGGGTGTAATTCCATCTCGCGAGCTTTCTATTCGTCACGATGTTGCTCCAAGTGAATTAGTTAAAGTAGGCGATCGTATTGAAGCCTTAGTACTTCAAAAGGAAGATAAAGAAGGACGTTTAATACTTTCTAAAAAGCGTGCCCAATATGAACAAGCATGGGGCGATGTTGAAGGAAAGAAAGAGCGCGATGAGGTAGTAACTGGAACGGTTATTGAAGTTGTAAAAGGTGGATTGATTGTTGATATTGGCCTTCGTGGCTTCCTACCAGCCTCACTCGTTGAAATGCGAAGAGTACGCGATTTAACTCCTTATATTGGGCAGCAAGTTGAATGTCGAATTATTGAACTAGATAAGAATAGAAATAACGTAGTGCTTTCTCGCAGAGCATTCCTTGAGCAATCACAATCTGCTTCACGTACTACATTCTTGAATCAGCTAACAAAAGGCCAGGTTCGTTCTGGTGTTATCTCTTCTATTGTTAACTTTGGTGCATTTGTTGATTTAGGTGGTGTGGATGGACTAGTTCACGTTTCCGAGCTTTCATGGAAACATATTGATCATCCATCTGAAGTAGTAGAGGTCGGCGATGAGGTTACAGTTGAAGTACTTGAGGTAGATTTTGAAAGAGAGCGCGTTTCACTTTCACTTAAAGCGACACAAGAGGATCCATGGCAAGCATTTGCTCGCACTCATACAATTAATCAAGTTGTGCCGGGTGAAGTCACAAAACTTGTTCCATTTGGTGCATTCATTAAGGTCTTTGAGGGAATTGAAGGACTAGTTCACATTTCAGAACTTGCTGAGCGCCATGTTGAAATTCCTGAGCAAGTGGTACAGGTCGGAGATAAGCTATTTGTTAAGATCATCGATATAGACCTAGAGCGACGACGCATTTCACTTTCATTGAAGCAAGCTAACGAAGGCCAAGAGGTTGAGGTAGAGGCGTTCGATCCAACTCAGTATGGAATGCCAGCTCGATATGATGCCGCTGGAAACTTTATCTATCCAGAGGGATTTGACTCAGATACTCAAGAATGGAAGCCAGGTTATGAAAGTCAGCGGGAAGAATGGGAGCGTCAATACGCAGAAGCTCAATCACGCTTTATGGCTCATAAAAAACAGAAATCCGAAGCCAAAGCAGCTGATGCTGCCGCACCTGCTGCTCCAGCAGGTGAGTAATAATTAATTAAATTTGGCCTCAGTAAACTGAGGCCATTTTTTATTGTGTAGGGTTTAACTTATGTTAGTAGTGGCTTTAACCGGAGGAATTGGATCCGGTAAATCAACAGTAGGAAAAATTTTCGCTCAGCTTGGCGCAATCGTGGTTGATTCTGATCAGTTAGCCCGCGATGTGCTAGATCGTGGGAGCAATGGCTTTAATGAGGTAGTTGCCAGGTTTGGTGATGCGATTCTAAAGAATGGTGAGATCGATCGAGAACAATTAGCTTCAATAGTCTTTAGGGATCATATAAAACGCTCCGAATTGGAACAAATTACCCATCCACTTATCCGTAAAGCCTTTGTAGATGTTCTAGCCAAATCCTCGCCTAACTCAATCGTTATCAATCAAATACCGCTTCTAGTTGAATCAAATCATAATTACAGGTTTGATCAAGTAATTACGGTCTCAGCTTCCGAGGATATTCGCACTCAAAGACTGTTAAAGCGTGGATTAACAGGTGATCAAATAAGACAGCGTATGCAGGCTCAGGCAACTGATCAGATGAGAGAAGATCGAGCAGACTTTGTAATTACTAACGAAAAAGATGAGCAGGAACTTTATTCTCAGGTAGATAAAATATGGGAACAGTTACTATCCAAAAATATGAGTAAGTAATGCGACCAATAACTGATCTAGCCAGGCGGGTCGAACCATTTAAAGTTATCAGTGATTATGTTCCAGCAGGTGATCAACCTTCTGCTATAGCAGAGTTAGTAAGGCGTATTAGGAAAGGGGAGCAAGACATTGTCTTACTTGGTGCCACTGGAACAGGTAAGTCTGCAACTACTGCTTGGTTAATTGAACAATTGCAAAGACCGACTTTGGTAATTGCTCCAAATAAAACTTTAGCCGCCCAACTGGCCAATGAATTTAAAGAGTTACTACCAAATAATGCGGTTGAGTACTTCGTTTCCTACTATGACTATTACCAACCTGAAGCCTATGTTCCGCAGACAGATACATTCATTGAGAAAGACTCATCTGTAAATGATGAGGTTGAGAGGTTACGACACTCAGCAACTAACTCTCTATTGACTAGAAGAGATGTGATAGTTGTAGCAACAGTTTCCTGTATATACGGCCTAGGCACACCTCAAGAATATGTGGATCGAATGGTTCGTTTAAAGGTGGGTGATTCGATTGATCGAAACCAGTTGTTAAGAAAATTCGTTGACATTCAATACAAACGAAATGACATGGCTTTCGAGCGTGGAACTTTTCGAGTTAGAGGTGACACGATCGAGATTATTCCAATGTATGAAGAACTAGCCCTGCGTATTGAGATGTTTGGTGATGAAATTGAAAAAATAATGACACTACATCCTTTAACTGGCGAGATCGTTAGGGATGAAAATGAAATGTATGTATTCCCAGCTACCCACTATGCAGCGGGCCCGGAAACGATGCAGCGTGCAATTGGTGAGATTGAAGCTGAGTTAGAAAAAAGGGTAGATGAGTTTGAAAGATCTGGAAAGTTGCTTGAAGCTCAGAGAATTAAGATGAGGACCACCTTTGATATAGAGATGATGCAACAACTTGGTTTTTGTTCCGGTATCGAAAACTACTCTCGCCAATTAGATGGCAGACCAGCTGGTTCCGCGCCAAACTGTTTACTTGATTATTTCCCAGAGGATTTCTTAGTAGTTATCGACGAATCCCATGTAACAGTTCCTCAAATCGGTGCGATGCATGAAGGAGATGCGGCGAGAAAACGAACATTAGTCGAGCATGGATTTCGGTTACCTAGCGCAATGGATAACAGGCCCCTAAAATTTACCGAGTTCTTGGATAGATGTGGTCAAAAAGTTTATTTATCTGCCACTCCGGGTAAATATGAATTAGAGAAATGTAATAATAATGTAGTTGAACAAGTAATTAGACCAACAGGATTAATCGATCCAAAAATTGTCGTAAAACCTATTAAGGGCCAAATTGATGATTTAATAAATGAAATTAAAATCCGAGCTGAGAGAAATGAGCGAGTTCTTGTCACGACTTTGACTAAAAAAATGTCAGAAGATTTAACGGATTACATGCTTGGGCTTGGAGTGAAGGTTAGATACTTACACTCTGAGGTCGATACGTTGCGAAGAGTCGAGCTATTGAGAGAATTAAGAACTGGTGAGTATGACGTATTAATTGGGATAAATCTTCTTCGAGAGGGATTAGATCTACCTGAGGTGTCACTAGTTGCAATTTTGGATGCCGATAAAGAAGGCTTCTTAAGATCTACAACTTCATTGATTCAGACAATTGGTAGAGCTGCCAGAAATGTTTCCGGTGAGGTGCATATGTATGCCGATAACATAACGAAATCGATGACAAACGCAATTGATGAGACTAATCGGAGAAGAGCAAAGCAGGTGGCATATAACACCGAACATGGTATTGATCCAACCCCCCTCCGCAAAAAAATTGCGGATATTACAGATCTGATCTCAAAAGAAATAGAAGACACAGCAGATTTAACGGCAACAAGCAAAAAAATTGGCTTTACCAGCGGTATCCATAGTAAGAATGCCCACTCACTACCAAGACAGGAACTAATCGCCCTGATCGAATCACTGACACAGCAGATGAGAGCTGCAGCTTCTGAGTTAAGTTTTGAATTGGCCGCTAGATTGCGGGATGAGATTAGAGAGTTAAAGCGAGAGCTAAAAGGAATGCAGGAGGCGGGCAACTAATGAACGATCGTTTAATAGTTCGTGGTGCACGTGAGCATAATCTTAAAAATATTTCACTAGACATGCCCCGAAATGCACTAATTGTTTTTACTGGATTATCTGGATCAGGAAAATCTTCGCTTGCTTTTGATACGATTTTTGCTGAAGGACAGCGTCGATATGTTGAATCTCTGTCAGCTTATGCTCGCCAATTTCTAGGGCAAATGGATAAGCCTGATGTGGATTTTATAGAGGGGTTATCACCAGCAGTTTCAATTGATCAAAAATCTACAAATCGAAACCCACGCTCAACCGTTGGCACCATTACTGAAGTTTATGATTACCTACGTCTTTTATTTGCTCGGGCCGGAAAACCTCACTGTCCAAAGTGCGGTGAAGAAATTGAAAAGCAAACACCTCAGAATATTGTTGATCAGATTTTGCAAATGAATGTGGGAAGTAAATTCCAAGTATTGGCTCCAGTAATTAGAGCCAGAAAAGGTGAGTTTCTTGATTTATTTAGAGATTTTACAGCTCAAGGTTATTCCAGAGTTAGAGTTGATGGAATTGTATATCAAATTTCAGAGCTACCAAAACTTAAAAAACAGGAAAAGCACACGATTGAAGTTGTCGTGGACCGCTTAAGTGTTAAGGTTGAAAGTAAATCACGTATTACAGACTCAATTGAAACTGCGCTTAGATTAGCAAGCGGCTTGGTAATATTAGATTTTGTTGACTTAAAGACCGGGGATCCAGATAAAGAAAAAACTTTTAGTGAGCACATGGCTTGCCATAATTGTGAATTATCTTTTGAAGAGTTAGAACCGAGATCCTTTTCATTCAATTCTCCATTTGGTGCGTGCCCAGATTGTTCTGGAATTGGCACAAAACTTGAGGTTGACGAGGAATTATTGATTCCAGACGATTCAATTTCAATCTATGAGGGTGCAATTGCTCCTTGGTCCGGCGGTCAATCTTCAGAGTACTTTTTGCGATTATTGGAAGGACTTGCAACTGATCTTAAGTTTTCACTTGATAATCCATGGAAGAAACTATCTGAAAAGGTTAAAGATGCAATTCTGCATGGCTGGGATTATGAAGTACATGTTAAATATAAGAACCGTTATGGCAGAGTTCGTAATTACACAACCGGTTTTGAAGGGGTTGTTCCATTTATTCATAGAAGACATTCAGAAACAGATAGCGATTTTAGCCGCGATAAATATGAGGCATATATGCGGCAAACGCCGTGTCCAGTTTGCAGTGGAAGTCGGCTAAAGCCGGAGGTGCTAGCAGTGACATTGGGTGGGAAAAATATTGCGCAAATTTGCGAATTTTCTATTGCCGAATGCGCTGTTTTTTTGAAAGAGATTTCACTATCAGCTCGGGAGAAAAAAATCGCAGAGCGAGTGTTAAAAGAGGTCCATGCTCGATTAGGTTTTCTACTCGATGTTGGACTGGATTACCTATCTTTAGCTAGGCCTGCAGCAACTTTATCTGGTGGTGAAGCGCAGCGAATTAGGCTTGCTACTCAAATTGGTTCCGGTTTAACCGGTGTTCTATATGTTTTAGATGAGCCAAGTATCGGCCTACATCAACGAGACAATCGAAAATTGATTGAAACTCTAACAAGGTTACGCGACCTTGGTAACACTTTAATTGTTGTAGAGCATGATGAAGACACAATAAGAACTGCAGATTGGATTGTTGATATCGGTCCTGGCGCTGGTGAACATGGTGGAGAGGTTGTTTCATCGGGCAGTTATGAGCAATTAATTGCAGCTAAGAATTCAATTACTGGTGCCTACTTATCGGGTAAATCTGTAATTGCAATTCCAAAGAAGCGACGATTAATTGATGAGAAAAAATCTTTAACAGTCAAGGCAGCAAAGGAGAACAATCTACAAAATATTGATGTTACCTTTCCATTAGCTGCATTTGTAGCCGTTACTGGCGTTAGTGGATCTGGTAAATCAACTCTAGTAAATGATATTTTATTTTCAGTACTTGCTAATAAATTAAACGGAGCCAGAATTGTTCCTGGGCGCCATCGAACTATTACAGGGCTTGATCAACTAGATAAAGTAGTTCATGTTGATCAATCACCTATTGGTAGAACTCCTAGATCAAATCCTGCGACCTATACCGGCGTCTTTGACAAAGTAAGAGCACTTTTTGCTGAGACGAGTGAAGCCAAGGTTCGTGGTTACCAACAGGGCAGATTTTCCTTCAACGTAAAAGGCGGCAGATGTGAGAATTGTTCTGGTGATGGAACGATAACTATTGAGATGAATTTTTTACCTGATGTTTACGTCCCATGTGAGGTTTGTCATGGTGCAAGGTATAACCGAGAAACTCTAGAAGTGCACTACAAGGGTAAAACAATTGCTCAAGTACTTGATATGCCAATCGAGGAAGCAAATAATTTTTTTGAGTCAGTACCTGCAATTGCTAGATTCTTAAAAACCCTTTGTGATGTTGGGCTAGGTTATGTAAGGCTCGGTCAATCTGCTCCTACTCTTTCTGGAGGAGAGGCGCAGAGAGTGAAACTAGCGACTGAGTTACAACGCAGATCAACTGGTAGAACAATTTATGTATTAGACGAGCCAACTACTGGTCTGCATTTTGAAGATGTTCGTAAGTTACTTCTAGTTTTGAATAGATTAGTTGATAGCGGCAATACCGTTATCGTAATTGAGCATAACTTGGATGTCATTAAATCAGCCGACTGGGTTATCGATTTAGGTCCAGAGGGCGGTTCTGGTGGTGGGTTAGTAGTGGCCGAAGGACGACCTGAAGATATTATTAAAAACAGTAAGAGCTATACCGGAAAGTTTTTATCACAAGTACTAAAGAAGTAGAACATGGCCGACCCACAGAGTTATCGCCCGACTAATTTACCAACCGATCCTGGTGTTTATCGCTTCTTTGATAAAGATGAAAAGGTAATTTATGTCGGAAAAGCAAAGAACATTAAAAATCGACTTAGTTCATATTTTGGTAGTAATTTGCAAGTTAAAACCAGGAAGATGGTAAATACCGCTGTACGTGTTGATTGGACTTTAGTTAAGACAGAGGTAGAAGCTCTCCAATTAGAGTTTACTTGGATTAAGCAGTATAACCCAGATTTTAATGTGCAATTTAAAGATGACAAATCCTATCCACATTTGGCAATAGATTTAAACTCTGAATTTCCAAGATTGTTTATCTCTAGGTCAAAAAAGATTCCTGGAGTTAGGTACTTCGGCCCCTACTCTCATGCATGGGCCCTGAGAAGCACTTTTGAAACTTTAATAAAAATATATCCAGTTCGTACTTGTAGTGAATCAAATTTTCAATCTGCTTCACGAAGTAAAAGACAGTGTTTACTCGGAGATATTGGTAAATGCGCTGCACCGTGCGTAAATTGGGTCAGCCCAGAAGAACATCATAAATTAGCAAAAGATCTAGTTAACTTTTTGGAAAAATCTCCGGAAGAAATATCAACCCGAATTGAACATGAGATGAAGGTTGCAGCTGCGGCTGAGGAATTTGAAAAAGCGGCTAAATTACGCGATCAACTTGAGGCAGTTAATAAAGCATTTGAATCAACTGACCGATTTTTAAATGAGAACATCGACGCTGATGTTTTGGCAATTCATGAGGAAATTACTCATGCGGCTTTATCACAATTTATCATTACCGCAGGTCGAATAACTGGATCACGTTCTTGGATAGTAGATCGAGCAAATTTGCTTGAAGATGAAGGAATAATTTCGGCGATGCTTGGAAAAATTTATGCTGAGAGTAAGCCGCCAGCTGAAATCTTGGTTGATTCTTTGCCAGAGGACTCTAAATTACTTGAGCAGTGGTTAAGTGAGCGGCGTGGAAGGAATGTATCTTTGATCCAGCCACAGCGCGGTGAAAAATTAGAGTTGGTTCAAACCGTAAAACGGAATGCCCACCAATCTCTGATTCAGTATTTAAGTAAAAGGGCAAACGATGCTGCAGTAAGTGGTACTGCTTTGGCTGAAATTGCTGAACAATTAGAGCTGGTAGAGCTACCGCTCAGAATAGAATGTTTTGATATATCAAATATTCAAGGAACAAGCATGGTTGCTTCAATGGTGGTATTTGAAGATGGACAACCAAAGAAAAGCGATTACCGCAGATTTTCTATATCAGATGAAGCTGGTTTCGATGATACTCGCGCCATGCATCATGTTATTACCCGTCGGTTTAAGCGTTATTTAGATGAGAAGGATATTGATATTGCCGAGGCCACTGCCCAAGGCGGTCAACGTCCAAAATTTGCCTACCCTCCACAGTTAGTTGTCGTTGATGGAGGAAAACCACAGGTTAATGCAGCTGCGAAAGCATTACGAGAACTAGGTATTACAGATGTGGCTCTTTGCGGACTAGCAAAGCGATTAGAAGAGGTGTGGTTACCTAACAACAGCGAGCCAATTATTTTTCCAAGACATAGTGAAGCTCTTTACCTATTACAAAAATTGCGGGATGAAGCACATCGATTTGCAATAAGTTTTCATAGAAGCAAACGATCGAAAGTAATGCTTGAATCATTGCTTGATGAAGTTCCAGGCCTTGGAGAAATTAGGCGAAAATCTTTACTGACTCACTTTGGATCGGTATCGGCTCTAAAGGCTGCCACAGTTGATGAGCTGGCAAGCGTGCCTGGAATTGGTGGAAAGATGGCACAAACTATTGTTCAGCAGATTAAAAATCAGAAAATACCTATAAATATAGATATGCAAACTGGTGAAATTTTAGATGCTTGACAGATATAGCAAGATATTGGCATGAAAGGTGACACCGAAATCCTAATCATTACCGGCATGAGCGGTGCCGGTAGATCAACGGTGGCGCACTCCTTAGAAGATCTAGGGTGGTATGTTGTTGATAATTTGCCACCAGCCTTGCTTGGTAATTTACTTGAATTAGTAACCACCTCTGAGAAAAAAGTCGCAGTGGTTGTTGATGTAAGAGGGCGTGCTTTTTTTGGAGATTTAACTAAATCACTTGCCGATCTCGCAGAGCAGGGGATTTATAGAAAGATTCTATTTGTTGATGCTTCTGATGATGTTTTGGTTAGAAGATTTGAATCAACTAGAAGACCTCACCCACTTCAAGGATCAGATCGAATTTTGGATGGAATTGCTAAAGAACGCGACAGGCTACGTGAAGTCCGCAATGCAGCAGATTTAGTTATTGATTCATCTGCTTTGAATGTTCATCAACTAGAAAAAAAGATTGCCGACAATTTTCATGAGGACTCAGGTGCCGATTTGCGAGTTAACATACTTTCTTTTGGATATAAGTATGGAATTCCGGTTGATGCAGATCTTGTAGTGGATTGCAGATTCATTGCTAACCCTCACTGGGTACCAGAACTTCGCCCGCTGTCAGGGTTAGATAAACCTGTCAGCGATGCAGTACTCAAGAGCGAAAACGTAAAAGAATTTCTAGATAGATATCAAGCACTATTTGAGACCATGGCGTTAGGTTTCATAACAGAGGGCAGAAAATTTCTAACATTAGCTATTGGCTGCACTGGCGGAAAGCATAGGTCGGTAGCAATCACCGTTGAATTAGTTAAACGGTTAATAAAGTGTGAAAAATTAAGTATTTATAGAATTGAGACGCAGGCCATGCATCGAGACTTAGGCAGAGAGATTTAGGATGATTTCAAATCCCAAGGTTGTCTGTCTAGGCGGAGGTCATGGACTTGCTGCGACCCTTGCAGCAATGCGAACTCTTACAAATCAAGTTACTGCTGTAGTAACCGTTGCAGATAATGGCGGATCATCCGGCAGGTTGCGTACTGAATTTAATTCCCTTCCGCCAGGAGATTTACGTATGGCACTAACCGCACTTTGTTCAGATGATGACTGGGGTAGAAGCTGGGCGCAGATAATGCAGTATCGATTTACCAGTCAAGGCGAAATGGATAATCACGCAGTTGGAAATTTGCTTTTAACTGCACTTTGGGATCGAGATGGAGACCCGGTTAAAGGGTTAGATCGAGTTGGTCAATTACTCAAGGTTGTAGGGCGCGTGCTGCCAATGGCATTAGAGCCATTAGATATCGAAGGAAGTTTTGAAAGTAAGAGTGGAATTAATTTAGTTAGGGGCCAAGTTCAGGTTGCGGCTGCAGTAGGTAAAGTAAAGGAATTACGGCTAATTCCTGAAACGCCTAAAGCGACACCAGAAGCATTATATGCAATAGATGATGCTGATTGGATAACAATCGGTCCAGGTTCATGGCTGTCTAGTGTTATGCCTCATTTTCTGCTGAAGGAGCAAGCTAAGCAAATAAAAAATAGTAAGGCAAAGAAGATCATGATTTTTAATCTACCGGATAAATATGTTTCTGATGAGTTCTCGGGATTTTCGCTGGAAGCCCATCTCCAACTTATTTTGGATCACATCCCTGATTTGAATATTGATGTAGCTTTGATCGATAAATCTCTATCAAATACTGAGCCTAAATTTAATGATTTAGTGACTAAATGCGGTGGGCAGGTTCTAGACTTTGACTTAGCAGATAACAAGCAAACTTTCCACCATGATAGGGATAAATTAGTTTCAGCTTTTGGCCACATTTTTGGTTAAGACCTGCTTAGATAACCCCATAACTTGTTAGGAGAATAAATGGCAATGACAGAAGCGGTTAAAGATGAGCTAGGTAGGCTCTCAATAACTAAGCCATGTTGTCGAAAAGCAGAGGTTTCTGCACTGCTTAGGTTTGCTGGAGGTTTACATATCGCAGCTGGAAAAATAATAGTTGAAGTTGAGCTAGATACAGCTCAGTCTGCACGTAGGTTAAGAAAAGATATTTCTGATGTATTTGGCCATGAAAGCGAGCTTTCCGTTGTTTCTTCCGGAGGAATTCGTAAAGGCAGTAGGTATATCGTTAGAGTCTTAGCAGATGGTGATGCGCTTGCGAGACAAACAGGCTTAGTTGATGCTAATAATCGACCAATTAGAGGATTACCACCTCAGGTTGTTTCAGCCGCTATTTGCGATTCAGAAGCTGCATGGCGCGGTGCATTTTTAGCACATGGTTCTCTAACAGAGCCGGGTCGATCTTCCGCACTTGAAATCACCTGTCCAGGCCCCGAGGCAGCCCTAGCACTAGTAGGAGCGGCAAGAAGATTAGGAATTACTGCCAAGGCAAGAGAGGTTAGAAGTGTTGATCGTGTTGTTATAAGAGATGGCGATGCAATCGGAGCCCTACTTACCAGGCTTGGTGCGCATGAAACTGTTTTAGCTTGGGAAGAAAGACGGATGAGAAGAGAAGTTCGCGCAACTGCAAATCGATTAGCTAATTTTGATGATGCTAATTTGCGCAGATCTGCCAGGGCTGCAGTTGCTGCATCAGCGAGAGTTCAAAGAGCGATGGAGATACTTGGTAGTGAGATTCCAGATCATTTAAAAGAAGCAGGTGAACTTAGAGTCAATCATGGTCAGGCAAGCCTGGAGGAGTTAGGTTCACTTGCTACACCACCAATGACTAAAGATGCAATAGCGGGCCGTATCAGGCGATTATTGGCGATGGCTGATAAACGTGCTCGTGAATTGGGCGTACCTGATACAGAGGCAAGTATCAGTCCAGATTTATTGAATTGACCTCTCCGCTCGGATGCTAAGATATGCACCTCACAATGCTGTGTGCATAATCTAAATTTTAGATCAAAATGGGGTTAATATGTTAAAAGTTGGCGTTAATGGGTTTGGTCGAATTGGCAGGAATTTTCTAAGAGCATCGCTGGAATCAGGTGCGAATTTTGAAATAGTAGGAGTTAATGATTTAACCGATAATGCGACATTGGCACATTTACTTAAATACGACTCAATACTGGGGCGCCTTAAACAGCCGGTAACTTTTACCGACACAACTATTACAGTTGGCGGTAAAACTATATCCGTAAGCGCCGAACGAGATCCAGCAAATATTCCTTGGGGAAAATTAGGTGTTGATGTAGTTGTTGAATCTACTGGAATTTTTACAAAAGCTTCCGATGCTCAAAAACACATAACAGCGGGTGCGAAGAAAGTTATTATTTCAGCTCCGGCAACCGATGAAGACATAACAATTGTTATGGGCGTTAATCATGAGAAATATGACTCAGCAAAGCACAACATCATATCTAATGCTTCATGTACAACTAACTGTTTAGCGCCAATGGCTAAGGTGTTAAACGATGAATTTGGAATTGTTCGCGGTTTAATGACGACAATTCATGCCTATACCAATGATCAAGTAATTTTAGATTTCCCACATAAAGATTTGCGCAGATCACGAGCTGCAGCTCTTTCAATTATTCCTACCTCAACTGGGGCTGCAAAAGCTATTTCCTTGGTTCTTCCGGAATTAAAGGGCAAACTAGATGGGTATGCTCTAAGAGTTCCGGTTCCAACTGGTTCAGCAACAGATTTAACTGTTGAGTTGGCGAAGGAAGCTTCAGTTGCTGATATCAATTCAGCGCTTAAGAAGGCGAGCGAGGGTTCCCTCAAAGGATATTTAACATACACAGAGGATCCAATTGTCTCTGCCGATATTGTTACAGATCCAAGCTCGTGCATCGTTGACGCGGGATTAACCAAAGTTATTGGTACAACAGTGAAGGTTGTTGGCTGGTATGACAATGAGTGGGGATACTCCAATCGATTAGTAGACCTAATTCAATACATCGGCAAGACTCTTTAATTTAGATGGGCATTAAGACACTATCTGAGTTAAATCCGCGCAATTCTAAAGTTATTTTGCGTTGTGATTTAAACGTTCCTATCAAAGATGGTGTAATTGGTGATCCCGGCAGAATTATTGCCTCCTTATCTACAATTAAGAAGCTTCTTGAGGCGAATTGCTCAATCGTAATTATCGCCCACCTTGGTAGACCTAAGGGCGAAAGGAAGAAGGAACTTTCACTTGCTCCGGTCGCAGAAAAATTAAGTGAATTACTTAAACTAGAGGTTAAGTTTTCAACAGAGATTACTGGTGTTGTTAAGCAAGCACAGAATCTAAAACCTGGTGAAATATTGATGTTAGAAAATATTAGGTTCGAAAGCTATGAAACTAGTAAAGATGAGTCAGAGAGAATAAAACTAGCATCTGAGTTGGCAACTTACGGCGATCTATATATCGGCGATGGCTTTGGAGCAGTACATCGAAAGCATGCCTCTGTCTATGAATTAGCTAATTTACTGCCTCATGCTGCTGGAGATCTTATTTCAGCAGAGGTTAAGGTATTGGAACAGTTAACAAATAATCCAAGTAGACCATATGGAGTTGTACTGGGTGGTGCAAAAGTGTCAGACAAAATAGGTGTTATTTCAAACTTATTAGATAAGGCCGATGTTATAGCGATTGGTGGGGGAATGGTTTTCACATTTTTAGCTGCTCAGGGCAAGGAAATCGGGAAGTCTTTGGTTGAAAAAGATTTGATTGAGACAGTAAAGGAGTTACTAATTAGAGCTGAAAAACTTGGTGTTAAATTTTTGCTTCCAACCGACATAGTAGTAGCCAAGGAGTTTTCATCAGACTCTGAAGGAATAATTGTTGCTTCAGATAAAATTCCCTCTGACCAAATGGGATTAGACATCGGCCCACAGAGTGCAGAAAGTTTTGCAAGTGAAATAAAATTATGTAAAACGGTTTTTTGGAACGGACCAATGGGAGTTTTTGAGTTCTCTAACTTCGCTCAAGGAACTAAAGTTATAGCCCAAGCTTTAACTCAGGTTAAAGGGATAGCAGTTGTCGGCGGGGGAGATTCTGCAGCCGCTGTTCGTAAACTAGGATTCGAAGATAAGGATTTCGGCTATATTTCAACAGGTGGTGGAGCATCTCTTGAATACCTGGAAGGCAAAGATTTGCCAGGCCTTGTAGCTCTCAAATAAGGAAAGAGAAAAATGCGCAAACCGTTAATTGCAGGTAATTGGAAGATGAATTTAAATCATCTAGAGGCGATTGCAGTTACTCAAAAACTCGCTTATTCATTAGAGGATCGAGATTATGATGCAGTAGAGGTTGTAATTATTCCGCCATTTACTGATATTCGCTCAGTTCAAACTTTGATTGATGGCGACCGGATACGTTTACTTTATGGCGCACAGGATCTTTCTGCCTTCGATTCCGGCGCTCATACTGGTGATATTTCTGGATCGATGCTTGCAAAATTAGGCTGTACGTATGTATTAATTGGACATAGTGAACGTCGCGCTAACCATAAAGAAGATGATCAATTGATAAATAAAAAAATAAAGGCAGCCTTAGCTAATGAGATCAAACCAATACTTTGTGTAGGGGAAGAGCTGGCAATTCGTGAAGCTGGAAATCATATACCTCATGTTTTAGATCAATTACGTAATGCTCTTAAAGGTTTTCATAAGCCAGATTTGAAGAAAATAGTTATTGCTTATGAGCCAGTCTGGGCGATTGGTACTGGCAAAACAGCTACTCCCGAGAATGCGCAAGAAGTTTGCGCTGCAATTCGTGAAGAGTTGAGGAAAATTGGAAGCGATGAGATTGCCGATAACTGCAGAATTCTTTATGGTGGTTCCGTTAAGTCAATTAATACATTGGAAATTATGAAAGAGGAAGATGTCGATGGAGCTCTAGTGGGTGGGGCCTCCTTAGATCCTGAAGAATTCGCTCGAATTTCAAAATTTCACAGAGTGCTTAATAAGGCATAAACAGGCCAATTGCGAAAAATGGTGGAAAAGATAGTATCCTTTACACTAGTTAAAAGGGTATGACCAATCAGATGAAGGCGAGTAAATGAACTTAGCACTATCAATTATTCTTGTCGTATCAAGCATACTAATGATTGTTTTGGTGCTGCTTCATAAAGGCAAAGGTTCAGGTTTGTCAGATCTTTTCGGTGGTGGAATTTCATCAACCTACGGCGGTTCATCTGTTGTAGAGAAAAATTTGGATCGAATCACAATTGTTGTTGGTGGCGTATGGTTTGCCTCAGTAGTAGCTCTTAGTTTATTGCTAAAGAATTAAGAAAAGGGAGTAAAGATGGCAGGTGGAAGTGCAATTCGCGGCAGCCGTGTTGGTGCTGGTCCAATGGGGGAAGCTGAGCGAGGCGAATCTATTGCTCGCTTTAGAGTTTCATATTGGTGCGCAAACGGGCATGAAACAAAACCCTCATTTGCTGAAGATGGAACAGTCGAAGTTCCGGCTGAGTGGGATTGTCCGCGTTGCGGATTCCCTGCAGGCCAGGACAAGAATAAGCCTCCTATGCCCATGAAAAATGAACCATATAAAACTCACTTAGCCTATGTTAAGGAGCGTCGGACAGAAGCAGAAGCAAATAAGGTTTTAGAGATTGCGCTTAAGAAATTACGCGGCGAAGACTAATTTTTTTCTAGTTCAGCAATAATTCTTGCTATTCCCCTCTTTCTATTCTTTAGATGGATTCTAATAATAGGCAAACCCCGCTCAGAAAGAGCCTGTGCATCACCAAGTGCCTGTGCCATCTGCAACTGCTTAAAGGTAAATGGTTTATTAGGAATCAGTACATCAACATCAACTTCACCAGTTATTTGAATAAAAGCGCCATTAGTCTGCCCACCCTTATGAAATTGTCCAGTTGAATGCAAAAATCTTGGCCCCCAACCAAATGTGGTTGGGGTATTACTTTTGGTGGAAATCAGGGACCTTATCTTAGTAATTTCATCATCCTTGCCTCGGGTGAGGTAAGCCATTACCGCGAAATAACCTGTTTGCAATTTAATAAACTCTGAGATACTGCTTAAATCTATGTAGGAAAAGATTGCAAAATCAGTATTTTCAAAAGCCAAAGGTGGAATTGTTAGTGCATCGCCACCAGTGGCAAGAATGTTTGAGGTTCGATCTTTTGCTGCCGTAACATTTGGTTGATTAAATGGGTCTACTTTAAGTAGATAACAGAGTAATACGGTTACCCATTCCCATAATATAAATTGCTCACCTAGGGTTGCTTCAATTATTAGATCGTATGGACCCTCAGCGAAGCCAATTTTAATTGTTGAAGCTGAACTAGACACATCGTCAACAATCACCGGCAAACGTCCGGTTTTATCTTTTCCGGTGGATTCAGCAATTAGTTGCTCAATCCAATCTGACAAACCAGCAGTCTGTGAGTTCGAATCACTAAATTCAATAAATTGATCGGTGAGTGAGTATAAAGCAGCAGATATCACCGCAGCCGGTGAATTCAAATCAATAAAACTTTTACTTACCCTCTCTGCATCATCAAGTAGTATTGAAACGTCTACACCAAGTAGCGCAGCCGGAACCAATCCGAAGGCAGAGAGGGCGCTAAATCTACCGCCGACATTAGGATCTGCATTGATAACTTTATATCCGTCTGATCTACTCGATTTATCAAATAAAGTGCCCGGATCGGTAATCATAATAATATGATCGACCGGGTCAAGATTGTTATCAACGAATTTTTTCTTATAAAATTCAAATTGAGATTGTGTTTCTATAGTTGTGCCAGATTTAGAACTAATAATTACTAATGTTTTACTTAGGTCATCTGGTACTGAATTTAGAATTTGCGCAGGATCAGTAGAGTCAAGAACAACTAGCGATTTTCCATAGGTTGAAGCTATTACTTCTGGAGCCAAAGATGAACCACCCATTCCACACAAAATAAAATATTCATGACCACAACTACGTGACCATGCCGATATGGCATCTAGTATTGGTAGTAGCTCCCTTGATTTTATTGGCAGAGTTACCCAGTTAAGTCTGGTTTTAGCTTCGGTATTAGGTCCCCAGATTGTTGAATCTTGATTGGCTAATCTTTTTGCAACAGCATTTAAATCGGTCAAAATTCCTAGATCAAGATTGCTAGCCTTTGTTCCAGATATGTTCATAGAACTACCAACAATCGATCCTTCATTGAATGAAACAATCTAAAGATATTGATAGAAATATGAGAAAGTGAAAGGGCAGCTTATTCACGGGATTTCTCGATACTCTCTTTCGCAGCTTTTACAATATTCTCAACTGTAAATCCAAACTCTCTGAATAAAATTTCTCCGCTAGCTGAGGCTCCAAAGTTGTTTACAGAAATTGCAACACCACTATCACCAACGAATTGGTACCAAGGCTGCGAGACACCAGCTTCAATACTAACTCGAGCTTTAATAGTTTTTGGAAGGACTTTTTCCCGATAACTCTCATTCTGCTCTGCAAACCATTCAAGACATGGTGCGCTAACAACTCTTGCATTTATACCTTCGTTTGATAATTTATCTTGTGCGGCTATGGCTAAACTAACTTCAGAACCTGTTGCTATTAAAATAACATCTAAATCATCATTTGATGCGTTCGAACTTTTAGACACTATGTATGCACCTAGTGCAGCATCACTTGCTGGACTATATCTATTGCGATCAAGTACCGGTAGATTTTGACGAGAAAGTATCAATCCACAAGGTTTTGCTCTCTTTATTATTTCTTGCCAGCAGACACTTACTTCATTTGCATCAGCTGGTCTAATAACTGCAAAGCCTGGAATAGTTCTCAGTGACGCAAGGTGCTCAACTGGTTGATGTGTTGGTCCATCTTCACCAAGGCCGATTGAGTCATGTGACCATATGTATGTTACGGGTAGTTGCATTAAGGAAGATAGTCGTACCGCGCCTCGCATATAGTCGCTAAAAACTAGAAAAGTTCCACCAAATGGTTTTACTAATCCATGAAGTGCCATTCCGTTTAAAATTGATCCCATGGCATGTTCACGGATTCCAAAGTGAATAATGCGTCCAAATGGGTTAGCTCCGGCCATTTTGCTTGCGCTTGGAAGAAAGGAACCACCATCCTCAATAGTTGTGTTGTTGCTTTCAGCTAAATCAGCTGAACCACCCCAAAACTCAGGAAGCACTTTCGCAATCGATTGAATTACCTTTCCAGAGGCTGCCCTTGTCGACAATGCCTTATCTGCAGGGAAAATAGGTAAGGTTTTTTCCCATTCAGCCGGCAGGCTCTTATTAAGTAATCTGTTAAGTAACTGGGCAGCTTGTGTATTTTCCTTTTTCCAAGATTGGAATTTCAAATCCCATTGATCGTATAACTCTTTACCTCGTCGCTTAACATCTCTGGCATGTTCGATAACATCATCAGGAGCGATAAATACTTCTTCAGGATTTAAACCTAATAAAATTTTTGTTGCACTAATTTCTTCATTACCTAAAGCAGAGCCATGTGCTTTCGAAGTACCTTTTGCATTTGGCGCAGGCCATGCAATAACTGTATGCAAATGAATTAATACTGGTCGATCTTTAATTGCAAGAGCCGAAATCATTGCACGTTCTAGAGATTCTCGGTCAACATCACCATCTGCTTTTGAGGCAACGATAATTACTTCCCAACCATAAGCACGATATCTGGCATCGATATCTTCAGTGCAGGTTATGTGCGTGTCACCTTCAATAGAAATACGGTTATCATCATAAATCATCTTTAAATTTCCAAGTTGTTGTGTACCAGCTAGTGAAGAGGCTTCAGCACTCACTCCTTCTTGCAAATCACCATCAGAACACATAACCCAAATATTGTGATCGAAGATATCTGTCGTATTTTTTGGGTCTAATAATCCCTTTTCATATCTAGCGGCCATAGCCATACCAACACCATTAGCTACACCTTGACCTAATGGTCCAGTAGTTGTTTCAACACCTAATGTATGACCATACTCAGGGTGGCCAGGAGTTTTAGCATTAAATGTTCGAAAACTTTTTAAATCATCAAGCTCAACACCATATCCACAAAGGTAAAGCTGTATATATAGAGTCAGTGAGGAGTGACCGCATGAGAGAATAAATCTGTCTCTTGCTATCCAGTTTGGGTTTGCAGGATCGTGCCGAAGAATTCTTTGAAAAAGCGTGTAAGCAACTGGTGCGAGTGACATTGCAGTGCCTGGGTGGCCGTTACCAACCTTCTGTGCAGCATCCATTGCCAGCGCACGTGAAATTGCAACAGCTTTATCATCAATACTGCTCCATTTTATTTGAGTCATTATTTTACCTTTCGTAGTTTAAATCCGGATCCAGAAACTTTTATCACGGTCCAAGCACTACCCCAAACGAGAGTAGCTCCTAATAAATGAAAACCAACGATTAATTCTGGTAATCCGGTGGCATATTGAACATAACCCACCAAACCCTGTGCTAGTAATATCAGCAGGAAGATCTGCATCTTTTTAGCAAGCAAGAGTGCATTAGTCTGGCGAATAAATAACCAAAGTATTGAAGTAAATACTAAAAGCATAATTACAAGATCTGCGTGAAGCCATGATACAGATCTTGGGTCAAATCCAAATCTTTTCGCTTTCTCATCTCCGGCATGAGGACCACTACCTGTGACTATTGTTCCTGCTATCAACACAAGGAGTGTTAACCAAATAAGAATTGGCATTAGTGCAGCAATTAGTCCGCTTGGAGTTTGTTTAATTATTCCAATAATTTCATAACGTAATGAAATGGCCCCTGCAATAAGGAAGATTGAGAGTAAAAAATGGCCAGCTACTGGAATTGGGTTTAGATCTGTTAAGACTGTAATTCCACCTAAAATGCCTTGACCAAAAATTCCAAGCACTTGAAGTGCTGCTAGAAGTCGAATGCGCCGCTTTGTAGCAGATTTCTTTGAAGTTCTTATTGCAATTATCAGTGCAGTGGCAGCACAAAATAGCAATACGAAAGTTAGTAACCTATTACCAAATTCAATCCAGGCATGAAGTTGTTCCTCTGTTTGATGGGGCACTGGCGTATATGAGCCAGGGGTGCACTCTGGCCAGGTTGGGCAGCCGAGCCCGGAGCCGGTAAGTCGAACAGCGCCACCAGTCACAATTAAGGCAGCCTGTAAGAAAACCAATAGTGAAAAGATTTTTGCAGCAATTGAGCTCTTGGCCAGCAACATGATTTAAGCCTATTGGTTTTCCGAGACGCCCAGCATGATGGCCCACCGAGTAAGGCGCATTTCACATATATAAGGGCCGAATGGATTGGCGCTTGGGCGGGAATTACGCAACACTTATGTTGTGAAAAAGAGTGAGCCAGATAAGACCCGTGATCAGGTTGTGCGATCCATTTTAGAGTCCGGCCCAGCTACCGCTGTTGATCTTGCTGACAAATTGTCCATTACTGCTGCAGGCGTGCGACGCCATTTAGATTCACTAATCGCTGAGGGAGTATTAAGTGCGCGAGAGCCTTATCAGTCGAAGGGGCTTAGAGGCAGGGGAAGACCTTCCAAGGTTTTTGTAATGACAGATAAAGGGCGAGAAAAATTTGAACATTCTTACGATGATCTCGCAGTTGCTGCCCTTAAGTTTATGGCAAGTAAAAATGGTTCACATCTGGTAAATGAGTTTGCGAAAACAAGAGCAAATGAGTTCGAGCGAAAAGGTGCGCAAATTCAGAGCTCCGGGAAATCAGTCTCTGAAAAATCTAAAGCTCTTGCGAAGTTGTTAACAAAAGAGGGTTATGCCGCTACGACAGATAAAATGGGTAGCGGTGAAGAAATTTGTCAGCACCATTGCCCAATTGCACACGTTGCATCTGAGTTTCCTCAGCTCTGCGAGGCAGAGACTGCGGCTTTTTCAGCGATCCTTGGAACTCATGTCCAACGACTAGCGACAATTGCTCATGGTGATGGCGTTTGCACAACATTCATTCCATCAAACACCCCTAAAAAAAGCACTGTAAAAATAAAAGAAGGAGCACACTAATGACCCAGATCGCGCACCCAGAGCTAGATGGAATTGGAAAGTATGAATACGGCTGGGCGGACAAAACTGATGCCGGCTCAAATAGCCGACGCGGTCTAAACGAAGAGGTAGTTAGAGATATCTCTGCTAAAAAGAGTGAGCCTGGGTGGATGCTAGATCTACGGCTTAAAGGATTGTCGTTATTTGATAAGAAGCCAATGCCAAGTTGGGGATCTGATTTAAGTGGAATTTTCTTTGACACAATAAAGTACTTCGTTCGTTCAACTGAGAAACAAGCAACCTCTTGGGAAGATCTGCCAGATGATATTAAAAATACCTATGATCGACTTGGTATACCAGAAGCTGAAAAGAAGAGATTAGTTTCCGGAGTTGCTGCGCAGTATGAATCTGAAGTTGTTTATCACTCAATTCGGGAAGATCTTGAAAAGCAAGGAGTTTTATTTCTTGATACCGATACTGCCCTTCGTACACACCCGGAGCTTTTCAAAGAGTATTTTGGAACAGTAATTCCAGTCGGTGATAATAAATTTGCAGCCCTTAATACTGCAGTCTGGTCTGGTGGATCATTTATTTATGTACCAAAAGGCGTAAAGGTGGATATTCCACTTCAAGCATACTTCCGAATCAATACTGAAAATATGGGTCAATTTGAGCGAACCTTAATTATCGCTGATGAAGATTCATACATTCATTATGTTGAAGGCTGTACTGCACCTATTTACTCCTCTGATTCATTGCACTCTGCTGTAGTTGAAATTATCGTCAAGAAGAATGCACGCGTGCGCTATACAACCATTCAGAACTGGTCAAATAATGTTTATAACTTAGTAACTAAGCGTGCAACCTGTGCTGAAGGTGCAACTATGGAATGGATCGATGGAAACATTGGATCTAAAGTCACCATGAAGTATCCAGCAGTTATGTTGATGGGTCCACACTCAAAAGGCGAAACTCTCTCAATTGCATTTGCTGGCGAAGGTCAACACCAAGATGCTGGTGCAAAAATGGTTCACGCTGCCCCATATACATCATCAACAATTATTTCTAAATCAGTAGCTCGTGGTGGAGGAAGGACTTCTTACCGGGGTTTAGTAAAAGTTGAAGCAGGAGCTCATCACTCAAAGAGCACAGTTAAATGTGATGCGCTTTTAATCGACACTATTTCTCGCTCTGATACATATCCATATGTTGATGTAAGAGAAGATGATGTTTCTATGGGTCATGAAGCAACAGTTTCTAAGGTGAGCGATGACCAACTCTTTTATCTTATGTCTCGTGGCTTAAGTGAAGATGAAGCGATGGCGATGATTGTTCGTGGCTTTATTGAGCCAATCGCAAAAGAATTACCAATGGAGTACGCACTAGAGTTAAACCGATTGATAGAAATGCAAATGGAAGGTGCAGTTGGTTAATGAGTCCATTAACAACTAATTACCTAACGCCGAGTGGGCGGGAAGAGGCTTGGCGCTTTACACCCTTAAAGCGGCTTGCCGGTTTGCATGACATCTCAGTAGATGTTGCGGATAGAATTTCGATTTCAAATCGGGACTCACTGCCATCTGGAGTAAAACTAACGACCCCATTGTCGACAGATTTTCCGCCAGCATATGAATCAAATGATGTTGTCACTAATCGAATTCGTAAAACCGTTGAAAAGATATCGTTAATGACGATTGATAATGATCTAGAGCTGGCAGAGCCAATATTTCTAACCCGTAAAGCCGGTGATTCCGCGGAGTTGAGCAGGTTAGTAATTCAAATTGGAGTCAACAGTAAGGCAACAGTAATTATTGAAAACGCTGGGGCAGGTGAAATCGGAGAAGAGATCGAAATTTCACTTGCTACTGGTGCTTCTTTGAAATTTGTTTCCTTACAAGAGTGGGATAGAAGCGCAGTTCACTTAGGACAGCATCATGCAATTATTGGTAAGGATGCGCAATTCACATCTTATGTAGTTTCCATTGGTGGGTCGGTAGTTCGGATCAGCCCGACTGTTGAGTTCACCGGCGCTGGCGCATTCGCTGATTTGTATGGAATTTATTTTGCGACAGATGGCCAGCATTTAGAACACCGTATTCATGTGGACCACACCGTACCAAATGCTAAATCAAGAGTTAATTACAAAGGAGCCCTTGCTGGAAACGCAGCGCACACAGTTTGGATCGGTGATGTCTTTATTCATAAGGGCGCAGATGGAACTGATACATATGAATTAAATAGAAACCTGTTACTAACAGAGGGCGCAAGAGCTGACTCAGTACCAAACCTTGAAATTGAGACTGGTGAGATTGTTGGCGCAGGCCATGCCAGTACCACTGGACGCTTTGATGATGAGCAACTTTTCTATTTACAATCTCGTGGAATTCCTTCAGATATTGCTCGGCGATTAGTAATTCGTGGATTCTTTTCCGAAATTGTTACAAAGTTAAAGAGTGAAGAGTTAGAAGAGCGGTTAATGGGACGAATTGATGCTGAGTTAGCAAAGGTGGGCGAGTAATGAGTGAGATTGCATTCGACACATTGGTTGAAGGAAAGCCTGTTGCTATTGAGGTTGATGGCACACCAGTTTGCGTTGTGAAGGTTGCTGATGAGGTTTTTGCTGTCGCAGACACCTGTACACATTCTGAAGCATCACTTTCTGAGGGTGAAGTCACGGGCAATAAAATTGAATGCTGGCTGCATGGCGCAGAGTTTGATCTTAAGACTGGCAAAGCACTAACTCCACCGGCGACAGAGGCACTTAAAACTTTTAATGTAAAACGTAATGGCAATCAACTAACAATCACTAACTAATAGGAGAAAATAATGAGCGTATTAGAGATTAAGAACCTGCAGGTAAGTGTTGTTACTGATGCTGGAAACAAAGAAATATTACGTGGCGTTGATATAACAATTAAGTCTGGCGAAACTCATGCAATTATGGGTCCAAATGGCTCAGGTAAATCAACTCTTGCTTACTCAATTGCTGGTCATCCTAAATACATAATTACTGGTGGATCAGTAACGCTTGATGGCGCGGATGTGTTAGAGATGAGTGTTGATGAAAGAGCTAAGGCTGGATTATTCCTAGCAATGCAGTATCCGGTTGAAGTGCCTGGAGTATCAGTTTCAAACTTTTTACGAACTGCTGTAACTGCAATTCGTGGCGAAGCTCCTAAGGTTCGAACCTGGGTTGGTGAAGTTAAATCTGCGATGGCTTCCTTAAATATGGATACAGCATTTTCTGAAAGAAATGTCAATGAAGGCTTCTCTGGTGGCGAGAAAAAGCGCCATGAGATTTTACAAATGGAATTATTGAAGCCAAAGATTGCAATTTTGGATGAAACAGATTCTGGTCTTGATGTTGATGCGCTTCGAATTGTTTCTGAAGGTGTTAACCGTGTTAAAGCCAATTCTGAACTTGGAGTTATGTTAATTACTCACTACACCCGCATCCTTAGATATATCAAGCCAGATTTCGTGCACGTATTCGCCAATGGAAAAATTGTTGAAGAAGGCGGACCGGAACTTGCTGACAAGCTTGAAGAGAAGGGATACGCAGAGTACATAACTGCGTAATTTGAATGAGTGTAGATCTATCCAAATATAAGAAGGATTTCCCCATCTTCGCACGGAAAGTGCGTGGCGGTAACTCATTAATATATTTAGATAGCGGTGCAACATCCCAAAAACCAGAATCAGTGATTTCTGCTGAAGCAAACTTTTATCGTACTATAAATGCTGCTGTTCACCGTGGCGCGCATCTACTTGCCGAAGAGGCTTCAGAGGCTTATGAGTCAGCCAGAGCTAATGTTGCAAGATTCATTGGCGCTGATACGGATGAGGTGGTTTTTACAAAGAGTGCAACTGAATCACTAAACTTAATTGCATATTCATTAGGAAATCCAGCATCAACTCCTCATATTACAACAGGAGACGAGATTGTAGTTTCTGAGATGGAACATCATGCAAATCTGATTCCATGGCAACAACTTGCTAAACGAAATGGCGCAAAATTGAAATGGTTTTCAATCACAAATGAAGGCAGACTGGATCTTTCTGATATTTCGAGCATAATTACTAAGAAAACTAAGATTGTCGCAATCACTCATCAATCTAATGTTTTTGGAACTATTGTCCCACTCTCTGAAATTACAAAAGCTGCACATGCAGTGGGAGCATTAGTGGTACTTGATGCCTGCCAATCTGCACCACATTTTGCACTTGATGTAAAAAAATTAGATGTTGATTTCCTAGCCTTCTCTGGGCACAAAGCATTAGGCCCAACCGGAGTTGGTGTTCTGTGGGGAAAATCGGAGTTATTAGAAAAATTAGAGCCCGCTTTGTTTGGCGGATCTATGGTTGATTCGGTAACTATGGAAAGTACAACCTGGGCAAGTGCGCCGCGAAAATTTGAGGCTGGAGTTCCGAATATGGCCCAAGCTGTTGGGTTATCTGCTGCCATCGATTATCTTAATTTGGTTGGTATGGACAAAATATTTGAACATGAACAAGTACTTACGGAGCATTTATTAACCGGGCTATCAAAAATTTCTGGCGTTAATGTAGTTGGTCCACTTGATATGAAAGACAGAGGGGGAGTCATCTCATTCACAATTGATGGAGTCCACCCACATGATATTGGTCAAGTTTTAGATCAATATGGAATTGCAGTTAGAACTGGCCACCATTGTGCTTGGCCATTAATGAAGAAACTTAATCTGGTTGGTACCACTAGAGCATCCTTTCACCTGTATAACGATTCAAATGATGTGAACGCACTTTTAGCTGCGATCGAGAAGGTTAAAAGTTATTTTAAGGCAGGAAAGTAATGGAGTTAGATTCACTTTATCAAGAAGTAATACTTGATCACTACAAGTCCCCTCACCATAAAGGGCTCTCAGATTATAAAGATGTGCAAGTTCACCATAAGAATCCAAGTTGCGGGGATGAGGTAACTCTTAATTTAATTATGGATGGGCAGATTGTAAAAGATGTTTCTTGGGATGGCGTTGGGTGTTCGATTTCTATGGCAAGTGTTTCAGTTATGAGCGAATTAATGATTGGTAAATCACGTTCGGATGCGTTGGCAATATTTGATGCGTTTGTCGAATTAATGCAGAGCAAGGGACAAGGCGTAGGAGATGAAAATTTACTAGAGGATGGTGTGGCATTTGCTGGGGTATCAAAGTTTCCGGCCCGAATTAAATGTGCGCTACTAGGCTGGATGGCTTTCAAAGATGCTTCTACGCAAGTGATGGAATAGGATTAGCCTATGAGTACAACTATTGATGATGTGACAGAGGCCATGAAGGATGTTATTGATCCTGAGCTTGGAATTAATGTTATTGACCTTGGCTTAGTTTATGACATGCGTCTTGATGAAAATAATATTGCAACTTTAGATATGACTTTAACTTCAGCAGCGTGCCCTCTTCAAGATGTTATCGAGGATCAAACTCGCCAAGTCCTTTCTGATATAACTTCAGATGTGAAAATCAACTGGGTATGGCTTCCACCTTGGGGCCCAAACAAAATTTCCGATGATGGCCGCGAACAATTACGCTCGATTGGTTTTACAGTTTAAATATTGTTT
>JBEGQD010000040.1:0-3310 GCA_041181125.1 Actinomycetota bacterium
CAGGATGCATACCTGGGTAATAATTAAAAATATTAAAGTTAGGATTTAAAATGCGGGCAATCTACTTTGAAAAATTTAATGGCCCGATAATTATTAAGGATCTGCCAATTCCAGCCCCCTCACCTCAAGGCTGTGTGATTAAGGTTGAGGCAACTGGAATATGTAGGTCAGATTGGCATGGGTATGTGGGCCATGATTCTGATATCAAGTTGCCACATGTACCGGGACATGAGTTTGCCGGCACAATTTTTGCTGTTGGAGGCGGGGTAAAAAACTTTAAATTAAATCAAAGGGTCACCGTTCCCTTTGTTAATGGCTGTAGTAGTTGTCAATATTGCACATCTGGTAATGCACAGGTCTGCCCACAGCAAACCCAAGCTGGTTTTACCCATTTTGGCTCTTTTGCTGAATATGTAAAAATTGAGAATGCTGATTTTAATTTAGTTAATCTTCCAGACCAAATTGATTTTAATTCCGCAGCAGCTTTAGGTTGCAGATTTGCTACCTCCTATCGTGGATTAATTGATCGGGCAAAATTAAAATCAGGCGATACTGTCGCAATTTATGGTTGTGGGGGGATTGGACTTTCGGCATTAATTATTGCAAAGGCAATGGGTGCGAAGGTTATATGTGTTGATATAAATGAGAGAATTTTAGAAAAAGCTAAGGCACTCAACGCTGATTACCTAATTAATTCCAAAAAAGTAGAACCAATTGATCAAATTCACCAAATTACTCAAGGTAATGGGGTAGATATATCTATTGATGCACTTGGTTCTGAGCAGACCTCAAATCAATCGGTGCTCTCTCTTAAAAGAGGTGGAAAGCATCTGCAGTTAGGACTTTTACTAACACCAAGCTCAACTACTCCCATGCCCATGGCAAGAGTTATTGCTTATGAGCTAGATATATTAGGTTCACATGGAATGTCAGCGGTGGATTACCCTAAGTTACTTAGTTTTTGCTTGGATAAAAAGATAGATTTAAACTCATTAATAGCAGATTGTTTTTCACTAGAAGATGGCCCTGAGCTTTTAAAAAACTTAGATAAAACAGGGATAGCAGGCGTTAATATATTAAACCCGAGCAAAGCTTTTATATAGTTTTTTCTTTCCAGCAGGCGGCCTTCCGATATCAACACCAGCTTTTTTCAATTCTCGCTTAAGTTCATTTCTAAAGGTATGAAAATCAACCTCCATCGCATGTCGCTGGCCAGGGCCAAATTCAAAGTGAGGATTTTCAATCTCTTTTTTAATTTTATTCGCAATCTCAGTTGGTCTCTTATATTTGCCTAAAATTTCAAGACAAGCTAATTTGGCCTGATAATCAGCAAGTGGCCAAATGCAACCTATAGGCTGAAAGAGCCCAATAAAGTAGAGATTTTGATAATCGGGATGCATCATTTTTCGATAAAGCGGCACCTTCTCAGACTCCTTAAAATTGATAAATTTTTCATCGAAAAATTCAAAAGTCGTCCAAAATCCAGTAGCAGCACAAATAATCTCATATTCAGCACTACTTCCATCTATAAAAGTTACTTTTAATCCCTCCCAAGATTTTATTGCTGGCATCGGCTTTATTCGACCATGTCTTATGTAATCCATTAGATCAGAGTTCAAAGTTGGATGAGTAGAAAGTGGAAGCAAATTATTTTCTGGCAAACCATACCTTGAGTATGGACCTTGAATAATTCTTACCAATATCTTTAACCCATACTGTCTTAATTTTCTAGGTAGCCTTCTGCTCCGTGCGGCAAAGACATCACCAGGTTGACCAAAAATAAATTTAGGAAAAAACCATTGTGGACTTCGCATTGACATGTGAACTGTTTTAGTAATTCGCGCAGCTTCTACCGCAATATCACAGGCTGAATTTCCAGCACCAATAACAAGTACTCGCTTATCACGCCAACTCTCATCAATTCCTTTGAAATCATGAGAGTGTATAAATTTACCTCGGTATTCACCTGGATACTGTGGATACTTTGGAACATTGTGATGACCATTTGCCACCATTAAGAAATCAAATAATTCCTCTTTACCAACTCCAAATTGATTTTTATATTCAATCAACCATTTACCATCATCTTGCCTTGTGACACGCTCAACTTTATGGTCGAATCTAATTTGGTCATACACGCCAAAGTGTTTCGCATAGGATTCAAAATATTGTTGTAATTGATAATGATTTGGATAATCTGGAAAATTCTCCGGCATTGCAAAATCCTCAAATTCAGACCAAGTTTTAGAGCTAATTAAATGAGTATTCTCATAAACACTTGAATGGCCAGTTTTTGAGTTAAAAACCCAATTACCACCGACTTGATCATTTTTTTCAAAAACCACAACATCAATGCCATTTTCTAAACAATTTTTGGCTGCCGTAAGTCCACTTGGTCCTGCTCCAATTACGCAAACTTTAATTCCCATAACATGATTATTTACTATTTATCGATTTTTTCAATAGATCAATGGCACTTTCCATAATTTCTCTCTCATAATTAACAAAAATACCAAGATGACTCTCATCTTCTCTAAGTTCAAATCTGGCATTTGGAATGTTTTTAGCTAGCCAACTTCCATGTTGTTTTGGCACATTTTTATCTAACCCACCCTGCCAAATAATTACTGGAACCCTTAAATCCCTTGGATCAAAACCCCATGGTTTTAAATAAGAGCTGTAATCATCTGCGACCCAATCCCACCCTTGAGACATTGTAAACTCACAAGATTGAATAAGAGATTGCCAAGTAGGAGAGCTGCTTGCAACTAAATCATTAGCACTTAATTGATCACCTGCGATGCTTTCTGATAAATCTTTATCTTGCCATGATTTAAAGCGTTTAATTAGCAAGTCAATATCTGTAATAGCATCTGCATACTCATCTATATCAGCTTGCTGCATACCGGTAAAAAATTCTTTCCCCATTTCTGCATATGGCGCAAGACTTCCAATAGTTACAACTCCTACACTCCTTGGATCAAGTCCGGTTGCAATCGCATGTTGGCCACCTCCAGAAAGTCCAATATTTACAAATCGTTTAATACCAAGTGCGGTAGATAACTCAGCAATATCATTTGCTATATCTATAGTAATTCGGCCCGGTTTGTTACTACTTGCTGCATATCCACTGCGCCCAATTGCAAGTGTAAAGATATTTTTGCCTGCTAAGTAATCTAACCAAGTTTGCCATCCGGAAATATCTTGCGAGGTGCCAGAGTTCAAAATCAGCGCATGGCTTTGAACTTGACCATTTTTAAGGTACTCAAAATTTCGCCCATCTGAAAGTCGAAAGATTTCTCGAATCATC
>JBEGQD010000041.1:0-3511 GCA_041181125.1 Actinomycetota bacterium
TAATGGAAAGGTTACTAAGCGATAGGTGGTAAATCTATTTGCTCCCAAATCCATACTTGCCTCCTCTAAATTTGCCCCCAATCTTCGATATCTAGCTGCCACATTATTAAATACCACCACAATGCAGAAGGTGGCATGGCCAACAATGATGGTAAATATTGTTAACTCACCTAAAAAGTTAGTAAAGACATTGTTTAAGGCAATACCAGTAACTATGCCAGGAAGTGCTATCGGCAATACAAATAGTAATGAGATCGTATCCCTACCAAAAAACTTATATCTAGAGATGGCAGCAGCAGCAAGTGATCCCAGAACTAATGCAATGGCGGTTGCAAATAAGGCAACAGTTGCCGATCTAGTAATTGCATCCCTAACCCCCTCATTAACTGCAGCTTTGCCCCACCAAGAGGTAGTAAAGCCAGTAGGTGGCCAAGCAAATGAGGTATTGGTATTAAAGGAGTTAATTACTACTAACACAAGTGGCACATAGATAAATGAGAAGCCAAAGCCCATCATTAAATATAAAAATACCTTAGCCGCTTTAGAGATCTTCATAGATTATCTAACGCCCCAGTTTTTCTGATACTACTTAGATAAACCATCATAATAATTACGGGAATTAAGGCGACCGCTGCTGCAAATGGCAGATTAAGTGAGAAGTTTTGATAAACCACATTTCCTAACATCTGAAATGTGCCACCTAAAATCTGCACCGTTATGTAATCACCCATACTTAGGGAAAAGGTAAAGATTGAGCCAGCAATGATTGCTGGCCAGGTAATTGGCAAAATAACTGAGAAAAATGTGCGGGCTGATTTTGCCCCTAAATCAGATGAGGCATCTAAGATTGAGCTAGGAAGTTTTTCCATACCAGCATAGATCGGCAAGATCATATAAGGCAGCCACAAATAAGTAAGTCCAATAATTACCGCAAAGATGCCAAAGCCGGGGGAGGATAATCCAATTGGTGAGATCAACCAATTAATAAAACCCTTCTCCGGATAAAACATAGTGCGCCAGGCGTAGATCTTTACTAAGTATGAGGCCCAAAGTGGGGTAATTAATAAGGCAATTAAAACCGGCCTAGATTTTTCCTTTGCAACTCTTGCGATAAAAAATGCCATTGGAATTGCAATTACAGCGCAGATTATGGTTACACAGATTGCTACAAATAATGTTCTAATCGTGACATTAAAGTAAGCCCGATCGGTAAAGACATCGATAAAGTTTTGTAAGGTAAATTGGCGAATAATCTTGCTAGTAAAGGTATCAATCTGCCAGATAGAGGTAATAAATAAGGCAATTAAGGAACCAATATATAAAACTACTAACCACAAAAGTGGCAGCGAAATTAAGGCAGCAGCTCTTGTGCCTGGTTTTTTATTTAGTAGATCTCGCATTTTGCTACCTTGGGTTTAATTGGTTTAGATATTTGCAGTAGTAGCAGGTACTTAAATCTTTAATTTTAAGTACCTGCTACTTTACTTATAAGTTTTATCTACCCGTTAGGAGTTTCTAAAACTAGACCAAGCTTTGACCCACTCAGCGTATGGCAAGCACTTAACATCAGTTCTGCCATCTAGACATTTCTCAGTAGGGGTCTTCCAGTAGTAAACATCTGACCAGTAATTAGTCTCCTCTGCGTGATACAACTTGCAGTGATCCTTATTAGCTGTCAGTGCACATGCCTTGGAGTTAGCTGGTGCTTCACCAAAGTACTCAGCAGCTTGTGCGTTAACACTTGGTGTAATGATGTGGTTTAACCACTTGTAAGCACAATCAATTGCTTCAGTCTTAGATGAGATCATCCAAGTATCTGACCAACCAGTTGCACCCTCCTTTGGCTTAGTGGCGCCAACAGTTGCCTTTTCACCATTTAATACATTGGCAATAACCTGCCATGAGGTACCAACGGTGATTGAGCCGCTTTGAACTGCACCAATGTACTTGGTGTAATCAGCCCAGTACTCAGCGATCAATGGCTTTTGTTGCTTTAGTAGCGCCATTGCCGCATCAAATTGAGTTTGATCTAATGCATATGGATCTTTGATACCAAGCTCAGGCTTAGTAGACATTAAGTAAACAGCGGCATCTGCAATATAAATTGCTGAGTCATAAGCTGTTACCTTGCCCTTAGCTGGTGAGTTTGGCTCCCAAACAATTGACCAAGAGCTTGGCTCTTTAACCTTGCCAAGTGTGTACTGCAGAACATTTGCACCTCTGCCATGTGGCACACCGTAGTTTTTACCATCCACGGTATTCCATGGCCGATCCTTCAAATTTTCAAATACATCTGCATAATTTGGAATCAGATCCAGATTTACTGGTTGTAGATCGCCACCGTAAATTAATCTTAAAGAGGCATCACCGGAGGCAGAAATAACATCATATCCGCCTGCTTGCATCAATTGAACCGCTTCATCTGATGTGCCGTAGGTCTTTACATTTACTGTGCAACCAGTCTCTTTTTCAAATGGGGTTACCCAGTCAACATTTGGATCGGTGGTGCCATCTTCAGCATAACCTGGCCAAGCTAGAACATTAATAGTTCCAGGTGTGTCCTTAAGTGGACCAGCGTAAGCACCACCTGCAGCATCATCGCTAGAGCTCGAGCAGCCAGCGAGGAGCAGAGTGGATGCAGCTAATGCCACTGCAAAGCTGCGAACTTTATGGTTTCGCACTATATATCTCTCCTTCTATATTTAAGTTATAACTAAAAGTCATAACTTAATCTTTCTTGCTAAACAGTGGCCCATCCACCGTTAAACCCATCTATTAAATGGGAATTCTTTTATTTATCCCGCCACCTCATACTCACTACTAATATCCCAACTCAATGTGGTCTTGGTATTACGCAGCGCCTCAACATCGAGAGAGGATTGGGAGGTGTTTTGGCGTAGTGCAACTAAGGTAATTCCAGCATCTAACTCAACTAGAAATCTAGTAGCAGGCCCTAAGTACTCAACCTCTTTAATCACACCATTTGCTACCCGCTGCCCGGATGCAACATTGCCTAAGGTAATTCGTTCAGGTCGGACGGTGTAGGTTCCAGATTTACCTAATATTGCAGTAGAAGTACTGCCAGTAATTAAATTAGATACGCCGACAAAATCTGCGACAAAGGAGTTTTTTGGCCGCTCATAGATCGCAGCTGGTTTATCAATCTGTTGAATCCTGCCTCGATCAAAGACTGCGATGCGATCACTCATCGTCAGCGCCTCCTCCTGATCATGGGTAACAAATACAAAGGTAATTCCCACCTGACGTTGTAATTGTTTTAACTCAATCTGCATCTGCTGGCGCAGCTTTAGATCTAGAGCGCCTAATGGCTCATCTAGTAATAAAACAGCTGGTCGATTAACCAAGGCTCTAGCTAGCGCTACCCGTTGACGTTGACCACCAGATAATTGTGATGGTTTGCGATTTTCATACCCAGAAAGTCTTACCTGCTCTAAGGCAACTAAAGCTTGTTTTCTGCGCTCGCTCTTTTCTACACCTTTTACTTTAAGAC
>JBEGQD010000042.1:0-5173 GCA_041181125.1 Actinomycetota bacterium
TAACAACACCTGCAGTTAATGTTAACCGCGATCAAGATATGGTTCACAGGGTTTCAGGTAAAGCTGGAATTATCCTGGTGGGTGAAGGTGGTTTTGGGGTAAAAACTTTGATGCAAGATGAAAGACGAAAGATGGAGCGATTCTTATCTGGCGTTCCAGTAACTGAAGTTGTTGTAGGTGATGGGCAAGGACAGGTTTCAATAAGAAAATTACAAAAGCATCTTAGAAAATTGCCAAAAAAGTTAAACACTGTTCAACTCCGTGAAGTAAGAGCACGATTGAGATCTGTTGGTGGCTTAAACATGCCAATGCCTAAAGGGCCTCTGCCAACAAATCAAAGAATTCCTCGACGCTAAGTCTTTAAATCAGTTTAAAGTTGGCGAACAGTTTGGCTTCTGGTAACAAAATCATGAATAGGCCTGCCACTATTTGTAAAGATTGCTGGAAAAACTAAGCAGATTAGAAGTGTTCTTAATGCAACTTTGCCTGCCGTTACCCTTTGCTGATCCGGGTAGGTTAGAACTTTGATCCTCATAATTCTTTGTCCAGCTGAAGATCCAAAAGCAATGGTAAATAGGCAGACTTCCAAGTAAAACATAATTAATGTAGAAAATGTGCTATCTGGGATTACTGCTGGCGACAAAAGAGCGGCGACTAAGCGGCACATAGTCCAATCAATTACTAGGGCAATCAGCCGGCGGCCAAGTGAGGCCCCTGGTAGTAAATTTGCCTGATTTTCCCAACTCATGCGCTCAACCATAGCCGAATCGGCTGAGTGGAAACATAGATGTAACACGCGCTTTACGGCTTTTTCATTATTTTCTACTAAGTTTTACCCATCTGAAGCGGAGCAACGACGCCCAACTTTCAGCAATACTTATCTTAGGAGAATCGATGTTTAAGAATTCCGCAGAGATCTTCGATTACATCAAGAAAAATGATGTGAAGTTGATCGACGTTAGATTTATTGACCTACCAGGTATTCAACACCATTTTAATGTACCGGTTGAATCTTTCGATGAAAGTGTTTTTAAAGATGGCTTAATGTTTGATGGCTCCTCTATTAGAGGATTCCAATCAATCCATGAATCAGATATGAAGTTACTGCCAGTTCCATCTTCAGCTTACCTTGATCCATTCCGCAAAGAAAAAACTTTAATAATTCTTTTCTCAGTACATAATCCAGATGACAACACTCCTTACTCAAGAGATCCTCGCGGGATTGTTGCGAAAGCTGTGGACTTTATGCGCAGTACCGGCATTGCAGATACTGCCTTTTTTGCTCCGGAGGCTGAGTTTTATGTCTTTGATCGAATTAGATTTTTAACTGGAATGAATCAAGCATTTCACCATATTGATTCATATGAGGGTGCTTGGAACACAGGCATTGAAGAGGATGCCGATGGCACTCCAAACCGTGGATATCGCACCCGTATCAAAGGCGGTTACTTCCCAGTTTCACCAACAGACCAATTTGCAGATCTAAGAGATGAAATGGTTATGAATCTTGGCAAGGTTGGTTTGCTTGTCGAACGTGCTCACCATGAAGTTGGCACCGCAGGTCAGATGGAGATTAACTATCGCTTCAGCGATATTTTGACTGCAGGGGATGAGTTAATGAAGTTTAAATACATCATTAAGAACACCGCTTGGGCTGCTGGCAAAACAGCAACCTTTATGCCAAAACCATTGTTTGGCGATAACGGCTCTGGAATGCATGTTCACCAATCACTTTGGAAAGATGGAAAACCACTGTTCTGGGGCGATGGATATGCAAATCTTTCAGACATGGCTCGTTGGTATATCGGTGGATTGCTAAAGCACGCACCATCTTTACTTGCATTTACTAACCCAACAGTTAACTCATATAAGCGATTAGTTCCAGGTTATGAAGCTCCAGTTAACTTGGTTTATTCAGCTCGAAATAGATCTGCATGTATTCGTATTCCAATCACTGGTTCAAATCCAAAGGCCAAGCGAATTGAGTTCCGCTGCCCAGATCCTTCCTCTAATCCATATCTAGCATTTGCCGCAATGTTGATGGCTGGTATTGATGGTATTCAAAACAAGATCGAGCCACCAAAGCCAGTTGATAAGGATCTTTATGAATTAGAAGGAGATGAGGCCAAAGCAATTCCTCAAGTCCCTGGCTCACTTGATGCAGTACTCGATAATTTAGAGCGTGACAATGAGTTCCTAACTCGCGGTGGAGTATTCACCAAAGATCTAATTGATACTTGGATTGATTTCAAGCGCAAGCAAGAGGTGGATTACGTAAGATTGCGTCCACATCCAGCAGAGTTTGAGCTCTACTACGATCTATAAGAAATCTTACAAATACCCCAGTCTATAGCTGGGGTATTTTTTATCTCTCTTTTGAAATGACCTTGGACATTAAGATTCCGGTTAAAATAAATATACCGCCCATGATTAGCCAGCCAATTTGGCCAAGGCCAATGGCAAAGAAAATAACCAATGAAGGACCAATTACATTCATTCCACCAAATCCCATTCGCCATAATCCCTGATAAGCACCTTGACGATTTTGATCTGCTAATTCAAAAGCAATACTCCAGCTTCCAGTTGAGGCAAGTAGCTCGCCAATAACATGCACAACCATCGCAAATATCAATACACCAGCAGCAGTTACCGTATTCAATCCCTTCGCAGAACCATATAAAAGGCAAGCTATCGCAATATAAAAACCAGCTTGCCTAAATTGCTTGGCTCCAAATTGGGCAGTTGATGCACCTTTACTCATGCGAACTTGGAAAAGAACTACCGCGACAGTGTTTATAAACATAATTACAGAGACCCACCACCTAGGTGCATTTGTCTCCTTAACGATCCAAACCGGAATTGCGATATTTTGTAAAATAAAATGCATTGACATAACTCCACTTAAAAGCATTGCTGTTATATATCTAAAATCGCGTAAAATGCTCCAGTCAAATTTTTCATGTGCTGAGAGTGTTGGTTTTACATTTGGCACCCGTAAATAAGCAAAAGCAGCTAAAAAGAATGTCAATGCATCTAGTGCAATCATTGATTTATATGCAAAAACTGTGTTGATTGCAAGTGCAAAGCCGGCTACCACCGTGCCAAATGCAATACCAAGATTTGTTACCGCTCTTGTATAAGCTCTTATCCTTACTCTTTCTTCACCTTCGCCAATACGTGCAATCATTGCCATTCTGGCGTTTTGTCCAAAAACTTCAAATATCGAATCAAGTGAGAGAGCTATGAGCAATAGCCACGAGTTCTGAATAAAAATTAAAGTAATTGCACAAAATCCCATTCCGATAAGAGCTGAGAATGCAATCAATCTCGGTGGGTATCGATCAGCAAAGTGACCTGATGGAATACTTAAAAGTAATGACAAAGCACCTGAGAGTGAAAAGGCGAGCGCAACTTTCTGAGCCCCTAATCCAACAATCAGCGAGAAATAGATTATTCCGGTTGTCATAAACAACCCGTTACCAAATGTATTTATAAAGGTAGAAAGTGTTATCTTCCTAACAATTGGGTCTGGTGAAACAACATTTTCGTAGTTTTCTTTTAGAAACTCTCTAAATTTCTGGGTTGCTAAACTCAAAACTATCTATTCCTGCGTCGATATGAATAGATAGCAAAAAACAAACCTGAAAGTATGAAAATAGCTGAGGCCAGATATATTCCAATTGGATATTGATCCACCTTTTCATCCGCCACTCCTTGCGCAGTAACCTCACCTACGCCATAGGTAAACTTGTACTCCCCCTCAACTGGATGGCCATCACTTGAGACCACATGGTAGAAAACCAGAACCGGTCCTTTAACCTCATTGGCAGATAAAGTGACGGTGATGGTATTTCCTGAAATCACTTCATCTGTTTCACTAACCTGATCACCAACTGCATTATTAACTACGACAAAGTTAGCTTTTTCATCTCCTAGATTTTGTAACTCATCATCAAACTCAAGAGTTATCGAGGCTGGCCAAGTATCAATCTCACCTGAGATCGCAGGAGTGGCGCTAAGTAATTTGGTGTGGGCTGTAGCTGCTGGTTGCTGGGTCAAAGAAAGTAGGAGTAAGGCTAGAAGTACTGCCGGGATTCTTTGATCTTTAACTTTGATTCCCATGTAGACACCTTATCAACTCTTATTTCAAGTTACTTGCAGATGCAAATGCTTTGCAATAACCTTAGGGAGTGAGTAAATCAAAGCAATTACGCCAACACCTGCGCTTTACCAAACAAGAGATCCCGAGCTTAATTGGGGTCTTCTCCGTTGTCGCCTTTTTGCATATTGCTGGTTGGGGCTTATTTATTCACTACAACTCAAATCCAGCCTATAGCTCACTTACTGATTCGACTGGCGCTTTGGTTTACGCCGGAGCTGGTGCGTTGGCATACTCCTTTGGATTACGACATGCATTTGATGCTGACCATATTGCTGCCATTGATGACACCACCAGATTAATGCTGGCTAAAGGGAAAAACCCTTTGGCGCTAGGTTTATTTTTCTCATTAGGTCACTCAACAATTGTCTTAGCGCTATCTGTTGGGATTGCATTTGCAGCTAGGCAAGCTACTAAATTTCAAAAAGATTTCGCCGAAACTGGTGGGCTAATTGGTGCCTCAGTTTCCACCATATTTTTATACCTGGTGGGAATTTTAAACTTAGTAATTTTGATTGGCATTATCAAAGTATGGAAGCAGGCAAAAACTGGAAAATTCTCCCATGAGCATTTAACTGAGTTGTTAAATGAGCGAGGGTTAATGCGCCGAGTATTTCGTGGAGCGTTTAAAAAGGGCTTTGATAAATCTTGGCAGCTATACCCAGTTGGTGTTTTATTTGGTCTTGGCTTTGATACCGCAACTGAGGTGGCACTGCTTGCACTATCTGCAACCGCAGCTGTTGGCACAGTTGGTGGTTTTCTACCACCCCTGGCAATTATCGCCCTGCCGTTAATATTTGCCGCCGGCATGTCCTTAATGGATTCATTAGATGGAATCTTTATGACTAAAGCCTATGCCTGGGCCTTTACCTCCCCCCTTAGAAAGATCTACTACAACATCACCACTACTGGGCTCTCCATATTTGTTGCCTTTGTAATTGGCACAATTCAATTTATCGGGGTGCTGGCAAGTAAAACTAATATTGATAATTACCAGCCATTTACCGCGATCGC
>JBEGQD010000043.1:0-2835 GCA_041181125.1 Actinomycetota bacterium
TCGAGAGTGTTATACGTACCAGTCATTCCTTCCACGCAGTACTGCTCAAGCCCAGCGTTGCAACTTGCACATTTTCTGCATGAATCAATAAACACACCAACGCCGATTAATTCTCCGACCTTAAACTTGCTAACTTGAGATCCTATTTCAGTAACTTTTCCAACTATTTCATGACCAGGAACCATTGGGAATATTGCTGGGCCCCACTCTTCACGTGCCTGATGGATATCTGAGTGGCAAATTCCGGCATAATGAATGTCTAGTGCAACATCTCGAAGGCGCAAAGCTCGGCGATCAAATTCAAATTTTTCTAGTGGCGCTTTCGCTGACTTAACTGCATACCCTTGAGTTTTCATTTGTGCCTTTCGCTAGTTATTAAATGGCAGTGATTGTTCATCCGCCGGGTTAGATACTTTTGCCGTTACATTTCGCATATGGTGGCGCCTACAAAGCACCTCATACGCCACCTTCGAAGTTCTACTTACATCTCCTACAACCACCTGCTCACCCTCAGTTACCATTTTTCCATCAATAGTTCTTGCATTGTGAGTAGCCCGTTCACCACACCAGCATAAGGCTTCAACTTGTAGTGTTTGAACTCGATCAGCTAACTCCACTAGTCTTGCACTTCCCGGAAAAAGCTTTGTTCTAAAATCTGAGAGAATGCCAAAGGCGTAAACATCTATGCCAAGTCCATCAACAATCTTTGCCAACTGCTCAATATGTTCTGGTGTATAAAATTGTGCTTCATCACAGATAATAAAACTAATTCTGCCACCGATAGATAGGCGTTCTACGATTAATTTATGTAGATCTAAATCAGGATCTACCTCTAAGGCTTCAATCTGTAATCCAAGGCGAGAGGAGATTAAACCTTTTCCGGCACGATCTTTACTTGTAAAGATCACACCTTCTCGTCCACGAGATCGATGGTTGTGAGCAGTTTGCAAGGCCAAGGTAGACTTGCCGCTGTCCATTGTTCCGCAGTAATAGATTAGCTCAGCCATGTAGTTATTCTGCCAATATTGTTTGAATTTGTAGACCCGGCCGTGCTGTTTTAATCCGTGATCTTCCACCTAATGGCGCTATTTCAAGTAGGAAAGCAATAGCGGAGGGTATTAAGCCTGCCTTTTCTATCAAATCTATCGCTGCCAAGGCGGTGCCTCCGGTTGCTAGCACATCATCTACTATCAAGACCCGTTTGCCTGCGGAAATTAAATCAGCATGAACTTCTAATGTGGCTTTCCCATACTCAAGATCGTAACTTTGTGAGATAACTTTTCCAGGTAGCTTTCCACTTTTTCGAATTGGAATAAATCCCTTGCCACTAATTAGCGCAACTGCAGCAGCCAGAATAAATCCTCTTGCCTCAATTCCAGCGATGTAATCAGTATCTGTTGCGTAAGTAGCAAGCATCTGACAGCAGTCATCAAGTGCCTTGCTGTCTGCAAGCAGTGGAGTTATATCTTTAAAAATGATTCCAGGCTTAGGAAAATCTGGAATTATTCGAATTAAACCACCTACATGCTTATCCATCTGCGCATCATATTGAGTGTTTGGCATTTTTGGTGTCCGGGAGGGGAGTTGAACCCCTAAGCCCTTACGGGCACTAACACCTCAAGCTAGCGCGTCTGCCAATTCCGCCACCCGGACATATTTCTATTTTAACGCAATCTCAATTCAATGGAAATCCAACTTATGTAGCACAATATCCCTATGAAGTTAAGTGCGGAGCAAATCACTGAACTAGAGAACGAAACGATTTTACTCTGTCAAGAGATGATTCGAATACCTAGTGTTAATTACGGCGAGGGTAAAGGTGACGAAAAAGCGATTGCCCAATTTATTGCAAAAAAATTAATCGAGGTTGGAATTGATTGCGAATTAATTGAAACTGCCCCTAATCGAGTAAATGTGGTGGCTAAAATTGAAGGTAGCGATACAACTCGACCTGGATTGGTACTGCATGGTCATATAGATGTTGTTCCAGCTAATGCCGAGGATTGGTCGATTGATCCATTTGGCGGCGAGATTAAAGATGGATTTATTTGGGGCCGTGGTGCGGTAGATATGAAGGACATGGATGCCATGATTTTGGCAACGGTGAGAATGTGGAAAAGAGTTGGCTATAAACCACCTAGAAATATTCTATTAGCATTTTTTGCAGACGAAGAGGCTTCAGGAACTTATGGCTCTAGATGGTTAGTAAAGCATCGACCCGAGTTATTTTCTGGATATAGCGAAGCAGTATCTGAGGTTGGAGGTTTTTCGGTAACCATCACGGGTGGTCACCGACTATATTTAATTGAAGCAGCACAAAAGGGTATTCAATGGATTAAATTAAGCGCGAAAGGCACTGCCGGTCACGGCTCTTTTATCAACTCTGATAATGCTGTAACAAAAGTTGCAGATGCTGTTTCTCGAATCGGTAACTATGAATGGCCACAGCTGGAAACAAAAACGAGTGGGCTTCTTTTTAGAAAAATTGCTGAACTAACAGGAGATAAGTATGATTCAAAAAATGTAAAACCATTGCTCAAGCATTTAGGTGATGCGGTAAAAATGTTGGGTGCTACTATTTCAAACACTGCCAATCCAACGATGCTTGAGGCTGGATATAAGGCAAATGTAATTCCGCAAAGTGCTAGTGCAGTAATTGATGGCCGATTCTTGCCAGGCTATGAGGATGATCTTTATCAAACCATTAAAAAACTAGCAGGGGATGAGATCGAACTAGAAATTCTTACTCGTGATATTGCTCTTGAAGTTGAATTTACTGGACCTCTAGTAGCGGCTATGTGTAAAGCAATTAATGTTGAAGATGGTGATGGAATT
>JBEGQD010000044.1:0-22230 GCA_041181125.1 Actinomycetota bacterium
AAGAATCAAAATGATTTAATCGATATTCCAACTAAATTAATAGTCAATGTTGCTGGAAGAGTTAAAAATCCAGGTGTCTACCAATTACCACAGGGTTCAAGAGTTGTTGATGCAATCGAGGCAGCTGGTATGCAACTTAAAGGAGTTGATATTAGCGATATAAATCTAGCCAGATTATTAGTAGATGGAGAGCAAGTACTCGTTGGCGGCACAAAGTTAACAAGCAAACAGATTACTCCTAAAAAGTTTACATCAGATAATCCTCTAGATATAAATAGGGCAACTATTACTCAACTAGATACGTTGCCAGGAATTGGTCCTGTTACAGCCCAGCGAATTATTGACTATCGAACAAAAGTTGGTCGTATAAATTCAATTGATGAACTCAAGAAAATTTCCGGACTTGGTGGATCAAAATTCGAAGAAATAAAAGCCTTACTTCGAGTTTTATAGATTATCGACTACTTTTAATAGGTAGTTCTTTATGGTTTGGAGCGGCGTTAGTTGGCCTCTTACCTAGCATAAAATCACTATTGATCATTGCCTTAATAGGCTTCATCTTTATTTATAGAAAAAGTTCATACTCAATAATACTCATTGCAATTTTAGTAGGGTGTTGCTTGGTCAGTATCAGACAATTCGCCTTAAACAACCAGCTTCTGGTAGCACATTTTGGAAATACGGCTGAAGTTGAGGGAGTAATTCAATCTGATCCGATTATTAAAGCGGGCAAAATTATTGGATCTAAATTACAGGATGATCAGTTTAGTGTTCTATTTAAACTAACTAAAATTGAAGGTGTATCAGTTAATTTACCCACGCGCCTTAAATATGATTTAAATTCTAGAGTAGAAATTGATCAAAAAGTAAAATTGAAAGCAAGAATTATAAAAAGTAAGGAGCGAAAAGTTGCGGCGCTACTAATAGCTAATGGAAAAATTTCCATATTGACTGGCTCCAGAAATCTCTTCTCTGCCACATCAGGGATCAGAGAAAGTTTTAGAAAATTGGTAAAGCATTCTGATGCCGGCTCTCTTATTCCAGGAATGGTGCTCGGAGATACTTCGCTGCAAAACTCGGTATTTGCCGACAAAATGCGAAGGGTGGGACTTTCCCATTTGACTGCCGTCAGTGGAGCAAACTTCGCACTAGTCGCCTCTTTTTTGCTTTGGCTACTTCAATTCATAGTCGCAAAGATTCAAATTAGAATTCAAATTGTTACCTTAATTCTTATTTTATTTATATTTCTAGTTCGACCAACGCCATCTGTACTACGTGCTTCAGTTATGACTGGCGTGCTTTTATTCGCCAAACAAAGAGGTGAGAAATCAACTGGTATACCAGCATTAGGTTGCGCAATTGCCTTACTTATATTACTTGACCCATTCCAAGCAATTGACCCAGGATTTTCATTATCTGTACTGGCAACCGCTGGGATCTTAATATTGTCGCCGGTAATTAAATACAAGTTAGAAAGTTATATAAAGCATGAGTGGCTGATCGAAGCAATTTCAATTCCACTAAGTGCAACTATATTTTGCATCCCAATTATCGTTTTGCTTTCTAGTCAACTTTCTCTAATTACAGTTCCAGCTAATATTTTAGTTGCTCCAGTAATTGCACCAATAACTGTCCTTGGATTTATAGCAGCTGTTTTTTCTCCTTTTATACCAACAATTTCAACGATATTACTATTCATCGCAACTCTAATAGCTAATTGGATTGTCACGATCTGCCAAATAATGAATAGTTTACCGGTAATCACATTTAATCAAAGTGGATTTTTTATTGCATTATTTATGGTGTTTATTACAGTAGCCTTAACCAAAAAACTTTGGCTCTCGGTTGTTCTAATACTTTTATTAGCTTTGCAATTATTTTTTAACTCGCTGATATGGCCAGGAAAGGACTGGCAAATTACGAATTGTGATGTCGGACAAGGTGATGGATTAGTTATAAATCTTGGGGATAGTAGCGGATTAGTTATTGATACCGGTCCAGATCCGCTTAAGATCAATCAGTGCTTACATAAATTAAAGATAAAGAAAATACCGTTGTTGGTTCTAACTCATTTCCATGCTGATCATGTTGGAGGTATTTCCTCAGTTATCAAAGATCGGAAGATAGGGCAGGTCTGGATCTCTAATTTATCAGAGCCTAAAGCAAGTTATAAATCAGTACTAACACTTTTAAAGGGAATTGAACTTCGAACCGTTAAAGAGGGAGACAGATTTACTTCCAGTAACAATAATTTAGATATTAGGGTGTTGTGGCCAAGGACTACTACTCAAGCTTTTCAAACTTTGCCGGGCGATGGTTCAACCGTTAATAACTCAAGTATCTCTCTAATTATTAGGATAAAGTCACTTTCCATATTTGTAGCCGGCGATATTGAACCAGCAGTACAAGAAATAATTTCAAAATCTGGCTACTTAGCAGCAGTAGATGTTTTAAAAGTCTGCCATCATGGATCAAAGTACCAATATCTACCGATGCTTGATCAGCTTAAACCGAAGATTGCCATTATCAGCGTTGGCGCTGGTAATTCATATGGACATCCCGATCCGGAATACATAAATGAGTTGAAGCGAAGAAATATTAAAGTTCTGCGCACGGATATCTCAGGTGGAGTCTCACTTGCTCCACCTAATAGGATCAGGGTTACTGGCAAAGAATGGTGGCAAATTAGATGGGGTTAGTTTTAATCCAAGGCGGAGAAAGCCTATTAGCTGATCGAGCCATTTCAGAAATCACAACCTCATTCCCTAATGCCCAGGTCACTAGTTTGTCAGCTAGCGAGATTGAGGTTGGAGTTATCACCGATAGTTTAGCCCCATCCTTATTTTCTGACACCAGAATTGTTGTAATTAAAGAAATTCAAGATTTGGCATCTGAATGTAGTGACGAGATAGCAAGTTATTTAGAGAATACAGATGAGAATCTAACTTTAGTACTTTGGCATAAAGGTGGGGTAAAAGGCAAAGCCCTTGTAGATAAAATTAAAAAAGCAAAAGCCAAATTAATCACAGCTGATGTAATTAAAAAAGATAGTGAAAAGTCTGAGTTTATTCGAAATGAGTTTAAGCGATTAGAGAGAAAGGTAAGCACAGAGGCTATTAGCGCCTTAATTGATTCACTTGGAAGTGACCTAAGAGAATTGAGTGCTGCCTGTTCACAGCTTGCATCTGATGTAGCTTTAAATAAAATTATTGATGAAGATGATGTTAAGTCTTATCAGCAGGGCAGAGTTGAAAGCTCTGGATTTGATGTGGCTGATGCCGCAATTGATGGTAAGACAGCTAAAGCTTTAATTAATTTACGAAATGCGATTGCAACTGGAACTGATCCAGTTTTAATTGTTAGTGCATTAGCATCATCTCTTAGAACTCTTGCAAAAGTATCTGGGGAATCTCGAAGTGCAAAGTCATTCGAGTTAGCTTCTACATTGGCTCTTCCGCCTTGGCAAATTGATAAGGCTAGGCGTCAATTAACCGGCTGGAGTGAAAGCGGCTTAACAAAGGCGGTAATTGCTGTTGCAGCTGCTGATGCAGATATAAAAGGTGCCGCTTCAGATCCTATTTATGCCCTTGAACGGGCGATAATGACCGTTTGTTCTGTGAAAGGTAGTAGATAACCACGCTCAGTTTGAGCGTAACCGCCCAGCGCTGATACCCTACGGCTCTTCTTAAATAAGTTTTTAAGATTCAAAGAGAAAAGGTAATCCTAAGTGGCAAATATTAAGTCCCAGATAAAGCGTATTCGCACCAATAATAAGGCGCAGGATCGCAATAAGGCATATCGCTCAGCACTTCGAACTGCAATTCGTAGATTTCGTGATGCTGTTACATCTGGTGATGTTGCAAAGATTAAAACTGAATTTACCGACGCATCACGTTCACTAGATACAGCTGTTTCTAAAGGTGTAATTCATGCCAATAATGCAGCAAATAAAAAGTCAGCGATGGCCAAGTTGGCCAATAAAGCTGGCGTTCGTTAATTTTCTAGACTCTGCGAAGGCATAAATGCCTGCAATTTCGATAGCTAAAGCACCGCAACCTGCTGCCACAAATCCTGCACAGATACGTAATTTTTGTATTATTGCCCATATCGATCATGGTAAATCTACTTTGGCAGATCGAATGCTAGGCATAACTGGTGTAGTTGAAGACAGAAATATGCGTGCACAATATTTAGATCGTATGGATATTGAGCGCGAACGCGGTATCACGATTAAGAGTCAGGCTGTTCGCCTACCTTGGCGATCTGGCTTAGACAAACAGGAATATGTACTAAACATGATTGATACACCTGGCCATGTTGATTTTACATATGAAGTTTCACGCTCTTTGGCTGCTTGCGAAGGTGCAGTTTTGCTTGTTGATTGTGCACAGGGAATTGAAGCTCAAACGTTGGCAAATCTATATTTAGCAATGGAGAATAACTTAACGATCATTCCAGTTCTAAATAAAATAGATTTACCTGCTGCTCAGCCAGAGAAATTTGCTGAAGAGTTAGCGAATTTAATTGGGTGTAAACCGGAGGACTGTTTAAGAGTTTCCGGTAAAACGGGCGAGGGAGTTGAAGCGTTACTTGATCAAATTGTTAAACAAATTCCACCCCCTATTGGTGACCCAAAGGCACCTACCAGAGCTTTAATTTTTGATTCAGTCTATGACTCCTATCGAGGTGTTGTTACCTATGTGCGTGTTGTAGATGGTCACCTATCACCACGCGATCAAATACAAATGTATTCAACTGGAGTACGCCATGAGATGTTAGAGGTTGGTGTTATTTCACCAGAACCTATAGCAAGTAAAGGATTAGGTGTTGGTGAGGTAGGTTATTTGATTACTGGCGTAAAAGATGTACGCCAATCTCGAGTTGGTGACACAGTAACTACCTATAACAATCCAGCTACAGTGGCACTTGCTGGCTATAAAGATCCTAAGCCGATGGTTTTCTCTGGTCTGTTTCCGTTAGATGGTGCCGAGTACCCAATGTTGCGTGAAGCGCTTGATAAATTACAACTAAATGATGCCGCCCTAGTTTTCGAACCAGAGTCCTCCGCAGCGCTTGGGTTTGGATTTAGATGTGGATTTCTTGGTCTATTGCATATGGAAATTGTGAGAGAGCGACTTGAGCGGGAGGCTGGTTTAACATTAATTTCAACGGCACCAAGCGTGGTTTACAACGTAACACTTGATGATGGCAAAAAGATAGTTGTGACAAATCCATCTGAGTATCCAGATGGAAAAATTGCCGAAGTGCAAGAGCCAATTGTGAAGGCAACAATATTGGCCCCAAGTGAGTTCATTGGAACTATTATGGAGTTATGTCAGCAACGTAGAGGCGTGCAAAAAGGAATGGATTATCTGTCTGAAGATCGAATCGAAATTCGCTATACGTTACCACTGGCTGAGATTGTCTTTGATTTTTTTGACCAACTTAAATCCCGCACGCGTGGCTATGCCTCATTAGATTATGAACCAATTGGCGAAGAAGTAGGTGATTTAGTCAAGGTCGATATTTTGTTACAAGGTGAAAAAGTAGATGCATTTAGTCAAATAGTTCATCGGGATAAAGCTTATGCTTACGGCGTTTCAATGACTGGAAAATTACATGAATTAATTCCTCGGCAACAGTTTGAAGTTCCAATTCAAGCCGCAATTGGCGCAAAGATTATTGCCCGTGAAAACATAAGAGCCATACGCAAAGATGTATTAGCAAAATGTTATGGTGGTGATATAACTCGAAAACGCAAACTACTCGAGAAACAAAAAGAGGGTAAGAAGCGCATGAAGATGGTAGGGCGAGTAGAGGTACCGCAAGAGGCATTTATTGCGGCGCTAACAACCGACTCAGATAAAGCGAGTGAAAAGAAGAAGTAAGTGAATCTTGCATTCTATATTCATATTCCTTACTGCGTTAAACGCTGTGGCTATTGCGATTTCAATACATACACTCCAGCTGAATTACAAATAACTAAAGGGTTAAAAGAGATATCAAACTCGTACATTGATTTAGCTATTGCAGAAATCCAATTTACCCGGAACCATATTGAAGATGATGTGCTTGTTCCATCAATATTTTTTGGCGGAGGAACACCATCACTCATGGAGCCATCTGATATTGGTCGTGCTATTGCTGCAGTAAAAGAAAACTATGAATTAGAAAAAAATGCTGAAATAACCCTAGAAGTCAACCCAGATTCTGTTACTAAAGAGAAGCTAGATCAATTCCTGAAAGTTGGTGTGAATCGAATTTCATTTGGAATGCAATCTGCAGTTCCCCATGTATTAGAGACATTAGATCGAACCCACAATCCAGCGAATTTTATTCAAGCATGTAATTGGGCTAGTCAGGTTGGATTTGAAGAGATCTCAGTTGATCTTATTTATGGAACTCCTGGCGAGAGTAAAACTGATTGGCAATACTCAATTGAGTCCGCGTTATCATTACCAATTTCCCATATATCTGCCTACGCTTTAATTGTTGAAGAAGGCACGAAACTTGCTTCTCAAATAAAGCGCGGTGAAGTCAATAAACCAGATGATGATTTATCAGCCGAAAAGTACATAATGGCTGATAAAGCATTTTCAGAAGCAGGATTTAATTGGTATGAACTTAGTAATTGGGCAAAAGTTAATTCTCAAAGCAAACATAATTTGGTTTATTGGCATGGGAATAACTGGTGGGGTATAGGACCAGGGGCCCATTCTCATTTAAATGGCAAAAGGTTTTGGAATGTTAAGCACCCCAATTTATATAGACAAAAAATTGAATCAGGATTAACTGCGATTTTGGATTCAGAGGTGCTAAATTTTTCACAGAGAGAAAGTGAGCGATTAATGCTCTCATTTAGGTTACCAAGTGGAGTAGCAAAGAACTCTCTAAATGACCAACAAATTTCAGAACTCTCTGGATATGTAGGCAGCGGACATCTTGACCAAGAAAGCTGGAATCAAGGTAGAGCAACCCTGACTTTGAATGGGCGACTTATTGCAGACCGAATCGTCCGCGAAATAATGGTGTAGTAGCGTTGGCATATGAGTAGCACAATGGCAGGTAGGCAACTTGAGATTTTAAAAGCAATAGTTGATGAGTATGTTGCCACGGAAGAGCCGGTTGGCTCAAAGACAATTGCATCTCGTACTGGACTTGGAATCTCTCCTGCAACAATTCGTAATGAGATGTCTGTATTAGAAGATGCAGGGTTGATTAAGCAACCTCATACAAGTGCAGGTCGAATACCTACTAATAAAGGTTACAGAGTATTTGTTGATCAACTTGCAAAGATTAAACCTCTTTCAAACTCTGAGCGAAAAGCAATTGAAAATTTTCTTGAAGGCTCAACAGATTTAGATGATGTTATTTCTCGCACTGTACGTTTATTAGCACAGGTAACAAAGCAAGTAGCAGTGGTTCAATACCCGTCATTAATAAAAGCTAAAGTTAGGCACATAGAATTAGTCCTGCTTAATCCATCCCGTGTAATGATTGTGCTTATTACAGATACTGGTCGAGTTGAACAAAGAATGGTTGAATTACCATTTGATATCACAGAGTCTTCACTATCTGATTTGCACAAAAAACTTAACTCAGCAATAGCGACTCAATCTTTGTCTAATGTTGCTTCAAAGTTAGATGCTCTTGCTAGCGCCTATCGCGGCAATGACAAGTCAAATGTTATGGTTATAATTGCAACTTTAATTGAGATGGCCATTGAGCATCCAGAAGAAAGGGTAGTACTAGCAGGCACATCAAACCTAGCAAGAGCAAATCAAGAGCTATCGAATAGTATCCATCCAATTTTAGAGGCGCTTGAAGAGCAGGTTGTACTACTTAGATTACTTTCAGGGACAGATTCATCGGTCAGAGTACAGATAGGTGATGAACAAAGTGAAAAGAGTTTGCAAAAAACAAGTTTAGTCTCAGTTGGTTATGCAGATTTTGGTGCACTTGGAATTTTAGGGCCTACTCGAATGGATTACGCGGCCTCTATTTCAGCAGTAAATGCAGTTGCAAACTATGTTGGTAGATTTTTGACGGAGAATAAATAAAAGATGGCTGATTTATACGAAACACTTGGCGTTGATAGAGATGCAAGTTTTGATGATATTAAAAAGGCATATCGAAAATTAGCTAGAAGTTATCACCCAGATATTAATCCGGATCCAAAGATGTCTGAAAAGTTTAAAGAAATTACTGCAGCGTATGAAGTATTAAGCGATCCAGACAAACGGCAAAACTATGATGTTGGCGGAAGCAGTTTTGGTGGTGGCTTTGGCAACGCAGGTTTTGGCTTCGGTGACATTATGGATGCCTTCTTTGGCGGTGGCCAACAGCGAGGCCCGCGGCCAAGAACTAGGCCTGGTCAAGATGCGTTGATAAGAGTTGAAGTAGATCTTAAAGAAGCAGCATTTGGTTGCGATCGTGAATTAAATGTTGAAACAGCAATTGCATGTACTAAATGCTCCGGTACTGGCTGTGCTAATAATTCAAAACCAAGAACTTGTGATATTTGTAAGGGAAGAGGCGAAACTCAACAAGTTGCAAGGTCAATATTAGGTCAAGTTATGACCAGTAGGCCATGTGCAAGCTGCCAAGGTTTTGGTTCAGTAATTTCTGATCCCTGTAGTGAGTGTGCTGGCGATGGACGAGTTCGATCTCGGAAAAGTATTCCAATAAAGATTCCTGCAGGTGTAGAGACTGGTAATCGAATTCAACTTAGTGGTCAAGGTGAGATCGGCCCAGGTGGTGGCCCAGCTGGTGACTTGTATGTCGAGATTATTGAAACTCCCCATGACTTTCTAATCCGCGAAAATAATGACCTACATATCTCAATTGCAATTCCTATGGTGTCTGCAGCACTCGGAACTTCAATTGAAATTGATACTTTGGATGGCAAGCAAAAGGTTGAAATTAAAGAGGGAACTCAAAGTGGCTCTACAGTTTTAATGCGTGGCTTTGGCGTGACTAAATTACGTGGTTCTGGCAGAGGAGATTTAATCGTTCATATCGAGGTAATGATCCCAAACAAATTGAATAAGGAGCAAAGAGATTTACTTAATAAATTTGCGCAGCTACGTAATGAAGAATCAGGAAATGTTGCAATTCATAAAACCCACGATGAAGGATTTTTTGGCAAAGTAAGAAATGCATTTCGCTAGTGTTATCTTTATTTTTTGTAGATAATTTAGAAGGTAAAGATTCACAGGTTTTATTAGGAGATGAAGCCAATCACGCAATAAAAGTATTGAGACTTCAAATTGGTGAAGAAATTAAAATTTCCAATGGGACTGGAACTTGGGTATCCGGTCCAATTATCGAAAAAAATAAAAAAACTCTCGCAATTCAAATAACTTCTCGTGGCGTAGAAAGTGAACAAAAACCAGAGATTGTGCTAGTTCAGGCAGTAACAAAATCCGAAAGAAATAAAGAAATGCTCGAGCTAATTACGGTGGCTGGCGTTGATCGAATTATTCCATGGCAGTCAGACCGCTCTATTAGTAAATGGCAAATAGATTCAGATAAAAAGTGGAGAATTACAATTAAAGAAGCTTGTAAACAATCTAGAAGAGTTCGGATACCTAAGCTAGATGGAGTTGTTAGTGCCAAACAATTCGTAACTCAGGTGAACAGTGATGATTTGGTTTTAGTTCTTCACGAAGAGGCTAACAATAAGTTCTCAAATATATCTATTCCTTCATCAGCATCAGTCGTTTATTTGATCATAGGACCAGAGGGTGGTATTTCTAGTGAGGAATTGAATATTTTTAAATCGGTAAATGCAATTATAATTAAGTTAGGTGAACCAGTACTACGATCAGCCCATGCTGGTATTGCTGCACTGGCTGCAATTCAAACTAAATTAGGGCGGTGGTAATGTGGATTGTTTGTTCTGTAATATTATTGCTGGGAAAATAACCGCTAATATAGTTGCGAGAACTGAATCAATAACTGCTTTTAATGATATTACACCGCAAGCCCCCACTCACATATTAATAATTCCAAATCAGCATTATGAGAATATGGCAGAGGTTGCCAGCAATGACTTAAGTTTAGTTGGAGAACTTTTTAAGACTGCAGGAGAAATTGCCTTGGAATCTGGATTAGATAGTTATCGGTTAAATGTAAACACTGGATCTGCTGCGGGGCAATCTGTATTTCACGCTCACCTTCATCTCCTTGGGGGTAGACCATTCGCTTGGCCACCCGGTTAAATATAGAATCAGAATAATGGATCCAATCATAATTAAAGTTCCGACCGTATTTCCTATGGTCGCACTTGTTGGTCCTGGTGATTCTTACCTAAGGATTTTAGAAAATCAATTTCCTCAACTTGCTATTACGGTGCGCGGAAATGAAATTTACGTTAAAGGTGAGATTGAAGTTGCTAAGCAGTTTGAAGGTTTAGTTGAAGAATTAATTATTATTTTACGAAGTGGTCAAAATTTAAACAGCGAGATGGTTAGCAGATCAATCGGCATGATTAAACAGGATCCAACCGAACACCCAGCTGAGGTGTTATCTTTGAATATATTGAGTAATCGAGGCAAGACAATTCGCCCGAAAACTACGAACCAAAAGAAGTATGTTGATGCAATTGATAGCAGCACTATTACTTTTGGAATTGGCCCTGCTGGTTCTGGTAAAACGTACTTAGCCATGGCGAAAGCAATTCAATCTCTTCAATCTAAGCAAGTTAATAGAATAATTTTGACAAGACCAGCAGTGGAAGCAGGTGAAAGATTAGGATTTCTTCCTGGAACACTTCACGAAAAAATTGATCCTTACCTTCGCCCACTTTTTGATGCCCTGCATGACATGATTGATCAAGATGCAATTCCTCGATTGATGAACTCGGGAGTTATAGAAGTCGCCCCGCTTGCGTACATGAGAGGCAGAACTCTAAACGACGCATTCATTATTTTAGATGAAGCCCAAAATACAACGGCAGAGCAAATGAAAATGTTTCTTACCAGACTTGGTTTTGGATCAAAGATGGTAGTTACTGGAGATGTTACTCAAATTGATTTGCCTAATAATTCTCAATCTGGCCTAAAGATTGTCCAGGATATTCTTAAAGAGGTAGATGATATTTCCTTCATGCATTTAACCGCCGAGGATGTAGTAAGAAATCGATTAGTTGGCGACATTGTTACAGCATATGGAAATTGGGATGAGAATATTTCAAAAACTACTTTTCCAATTCGAAGCGGAAAAGGTGATCGTTAATTAGCTTAGAATTGAGCTTACACTTATGAAAATAGATTTGGTCAATAATTCTAATTACAATTGCGATGAAAATGGTATTCAAGCAATTGCTGAATTTGCCCTTACTAAGCTTGGGATTCACCCAGAATCTGAGTTAGCAATCCGATTAGTAACAGAAGAAGAAATGGCTCAACTACATTTAAAATGGATGGATTTACCTGGCCCAACTGATGTTTTATCGTTCCCAATGGATGAATTGAAACCAAATTCTGCAAAAAATGGACCTGGAGTAGCTGGGGATATTGTTCTCTGCCCAGAGTTTGCTAGCAAGAATGGTAAGCAATCCTTGGAGATGGAACTTGAATTACTTACAGTCCATGGCGTACTACACCTTCTTGGATATGATCATGAAGAACTTTCAGAAGAAAAAGTAATGTTTGCTCTTCAGGAGGACTTCTTAATGCAATGGCGAATTAATTCATGAGTATATCCATACTAATTTCAATTTTCTTTCTATTAGTTTTCGCTGGTTTTTTAGCAGCTAGTGAATCTGCACTTACCTCTATATCCAGATTATTAATTGAAGAAATTGTTGAAAAGAAACCTAAATTAACAAAGCGTTTTACTAGATTTACCGAAAATCCTGCCAGATATTTGAATGTTTTACTATTAGTTCGTAAGAGCTGTGAATTAACTGCAACTGTACTTGTGGCATCACTATTCATTGAGGCAAATAACAATAAAACCCTAGCGCTAGCGCAATCAATTATTTTAATGGTTGCTATCTCATATATATTTGTTGGTGTTGGACCGAGAACTCTCGGAAAGCAAAATGCAGTTTCTTGGTCTACGCCAGCGGTAATAGCAGCCGATGTACTCTCAAAATTACTTGGTCCATTAACTAGTTTGTTAATCAAAATTGGTAATGCGATAACGCCCGGTAAGGGATTTAAAACAGGGCCATTTTCAAATGAGGCTGAGTTTCGTGATTTGGTTGACCAAGCACGCGAGAGCGGGTTCGTCGAAGAATCTGAGCGAGAAATGATTCACTCAGTTTTCGATCTTGGCGAAACAATGGTCCGAGAGCTTATGGTGCCAAGAACGGAGATGGTTTGGATTGAATCTGGAAAAAATCTTCGTCAGGGATTATCGCTTGCCCTTCGCTCAGGTTTTACGCGAATACCCGTAATTTCGGATAATTTAGATAATGTTGTTGGTATTGCTTACGTAAAGGATTTAGCAAAGAGAGTTCATGAAAATCGCGATGCGGAACAAAATGAAAATGTTAAAGATCACTTGCGTAATGCCACATTTGTTCCAGAAACAAAGACAGCAGATGAGTTACTAAAGCAAATGCAACGCGATCAAATTCATATGGCAATTGTTGTCGATGAGTATGGTGGAACTGCAGGGCTTATTACCATTGAAGATATTTTAGAGGAGATCGTAGGAGAAATTGCAGATGAATATGACGATAATGAAACTGAAGAAATTGAATGGTTAAATAAAGAAAAGGCTCGAATCTCAGCCAGACTTCACGTTGAAGATTTTGCTGAAAAATTTGAGACTGAATTTACTCAAGACGAAATTGAAGATGTTGACACAATTGGAGGATTAATCGCTAAACATCTAGGTCGTGTTCCTATTCCGGGGAGCACAATATCTGTTCCTGGTTGGAAACTAACTGCAGAACGCCCAGTAGGTAGACGTCACCGAATCGCTACAGTGTTAGTTGAAAAAATTGCTGAAACGAATAAGACAACAGATCAGTTGTAAGATGCCCTAATGCGCATAGTAAGGTTTTCAGCTCCGGTCGAGCTAGGAGTTGGAACTGATCCATTATTTGGGGTTCTTAATGATAAAGATTCGATATTAGTTTTACGCGGTGATCCAATTTATTCTGGAATAGTTCCACAGGAGAAAAGCTTAAAACTAAGTGAAGTTAAATTACTTGCACCTGTAATACCTCGTAGCAAAGTAGTTTGTATTGGTAAAAATTATGCCGATCATGCTGCAGAAATGGATTCAGTTGTACCAAGTGAACCAATAATTTTTATGAAACCAAATACATCAGTAATTGGACCAAATGAAACAATTGTGTGGCCGAGAATGAGCGAGCGAGTCGATCATGAAGCAGAGCTAGCGGTTGTGATTGGTCGAATTTGCAAGGAGGTTCCGGCTGCAAAAGCTAAGGATGTTATCTATGGATACACGCTTGCAAATGATGTCACTGCTCGAGATCTTCAAAAAAAAGATGGGCAGTGGAGTCGCGCGAAAGGGTTTGACACTTTTTGCCCGCTTGGACCCTGGATTGAAACCGAGTTTATTCCATCAGGTCAGAAAATTACAGCAACACTAAATGGTGAAGTTAAACAAGATTCAGTTCTTTCAGAGATGATATTTAAGGTTCCACAAATCATAGAGTTCGTTACAAATGTGATGACACTACTTCCCGGCGATGTTGTTCTGACTGGCACACCCGCGGGTATTGGTCCCATGCCTGCCGGAGCAACAATTACTGTGGCGATTGATGGTTTAGGTTCACTAACCAATAAGGTTTCTTCTCGTGTCCAACAGTAAATTAGTCAGAGTGCGTTTTGCACCATCCCCAACCGGTGATCTGCATGTTGGAAATATAAGGACTGCATTGTTTGACTGGGCTTATGCGAGACATACCGGTGGCAAGTTTGTTTTTAGAATTGAGGACACGGATAAAGATCGAGTAACAGGTGAGTATATTCAAGCTGCAATCGAAACTTTAAAGTGGTTAGGCCTAAATTGGGATGAAGGACCAGAGGTGGGTGGAGAGTTCGGCCCTTACTTACAATCACAGCGGTTAGATGTTTACTCTACTTGGGCACAAAAGTTTTTAGATCAAGGCGATGCCTATCACTGCTACTGCAGCTCTGAAGAATTAGAAGAGCGCAGGATATTACAAATGAAGAATAACAAAGCTCCCGGCTATGATGGAAAGTGTCGAGATCTTTCTAATACACAGATTAATCAATATAAAGCTGGTGGTCGAAAACCAGTAGTTAGAATGAGAATGCCACAAGGTGAAACGGTTTTTAAGGATCTAATTCGAGGCGAAGTTAAATTTGACCATGAATTTGTTCCAGACTTTGTTCTAGCGCGAGCAGATGGTTCTCCTCTTTATACACTTGCTGTTGCAGTTGATGATGTCCTTATGAAAATCACACATGTATTACGAGGAGAAGATCTGCTTTCGTCGACCCCAAGACAAATCAGGGTTTATCAGGCAATGGGAGTAAATCCAGAGGATTATCCGCTATTTGCTCATCTACCATTTGTGATGGGACAAGATAATACAAAATTATCAAAGCGAAATGGGGAGGTTTCAATTGCTTGGTACCGTGAGCAAGGATATTTGCCAGAGGCTATTTGTAATTATTTAGCTTTACTCGGTTGGTCACCTGGAGATGATAAAGAAAACATTTCAATGGAAGAACTAGTTCAATTATTTACAGTTGAAAGAGTAAATAGTAGCCCTGCTAGGTTTGATATGAAAAAACTTGAAGCAATTAATGGTGACAAGATCAGAGCTCTTACGCTTGAAAAATTCCTAGAATGGTCTTTGCCATTTTTGCTTAAGTCTGGAGTAATATCTGGTACATCAGATGAGATTTCAGTAGTTAAATCAGCGCTTCCAATAATTCAAGAGCGCATAGTTACCTTGGCTGAGATTCCTTCAATGCTTAACTTCCTATTTATGAAAGATTTTATCGTTGCCCCAGATGAGCTATCTAAGATACAAGATGATAGTTCTCAGCAGGTACTAAAAGTTGCATTAGCAAAAGTTGTCTCACTTGATTCTTGGAATCATGCCAATATTGAGTCAGCACTTAGAGTTGCTTTGATTGAAGAGCTAGGACTCAAGCCGAGAATTGCTTTTAGTGCATTACGAATTGCAGTAACTGGATCTCATATATCACCACCATTATTTGAGTCACTTGAGTTATTAGGTAAAGAGCGCTCGATAGAGCGAATCAACGCGGTGATTTCCAAATAAATTGTTACACAGGGTATTCTTATACCTGCTTTAAAATTAAATATTGGGGTATGGGGTAATTGGCAGCCCAGCTGATTCTGGTTCAGCTTGTCTAGGTTCGAGTCCTGGTACCCCAGCGATGTATTTATGATTTACCGTACGGCTCCGTCGTCTAGTGGCCTAGGACTCTGGCTTCTCAAGCCAGCTACGGGGGTTCGAATCCCCTCGGAGCTACTTCAGTTACTTACTAGTTTTAAGTAAGTGTTCAGTTAATCTTGCAGCGGTTGCAACCACAGCTGCCGAATGAATTCGGCCTGGTTGTCTGCTTAATCTTTCAATAGGTCCACTTATGCTAACTGCGGCAATTACTTTGTTATTTGGACCTCGTACTGGTGCCGATACAGATGCAACTCCTGCCTCTCGTTCACCAACAGATTGAGCCCAGCCACGGCGACGAACCGCCGATAGATTTGCTGCAGTAAATTTCGCATTAATTAATCCGCGGTGGAGTTTTTCTGGATCCTCCCAAGCTAACAAGATTTGGGCGGCAGAACCAGCTTGCATTGTTAGAACTGTTCCAACTGGAACGGAGTCACGTAATCCAGTAAGTCTTTCTGCGGTTGCTACACAAATTCTAAGGTCACCTTGGCGGCGGTATAACTGTGCACTTTCGCTTGTTGCATCTCTTAATGCTGAAAGAGCTGGAACAGCGATTGCCAATAACTTATCCTCACCAGCTGCTGCTGCTAACTCTGATGAACGAATGCCCAAAACAAATCGACCAGAAAAATCTCGACTTACAAATCGATGGTGCTCGAGCGCTACAGCCAAGCGATGAGCAGTTGGTCTGGCTATTGATGTAGTCGAAACAAGATCACTTAGTGATTGCGGGCCGGCTTCAAGTGCGGCCAGGATTTTTACGGCTTTATCTAATACCCCAACTCCGCTATTCTTCTTGTCCACACTCTGATAATGCCATCTCACTCTGTGAGAAGCAAGTCTTAGTGAATAAATTTGTAAGGTGAGGGAGCAGGAAAGAAATGGGTAAGACGTTAGCCGAGAAGATTTGGGCAGAGCATATTGTTAGCTCTGCTGCTGGCGAACCTGATCTGCTTTACATAGATCTTCATTTAATTCATGAGGTAACAAGCCCACAAGCATTTGATGGATTGCGTCTTGCTAATCGCAAAGTGCGCCGAGCTGATTTAACTATTGCGACCGAAGATCACAATGTACCAACACTTAATATTGATAAACCTATTGTTGACCCAGTTTCAAAACTGCAGGTTGATACGCTTCGAAAAAATTGTGCTGAGTTTGGAGTAAGAATTCACTCGCTAGGTGATGTTGATCAAGGAATTGTTCATGTTGTAGGGCCACAACTTGGAATAACTCAGCCCGGAATGACAATTGTCTGCGGAGATTCGCATACCTCAACGCATGGCGCATTTGGTGCGCTCGCATTTGGTATTGGAACAAGTGAGGTTGAGCATGTGCTTGCAACTCAAACCTTGCCTTTACTTCGACCAAAAACTATGGCAATAAATGTCGAAGGTACATTAAAAGCCGGAGTTACCAGTAAAGATATTATCTTGGCAGTTATTGCAAAGATTGGTACCGGTGGTGGTCAGGGATATATTCTTGAGTATCGCGGCAGTGCAATACGGGCGCTTTCAATGGAATCACGAATGACAATTTGTAATATGTCGATAGAGGCTGGTGCTAGAGCTGGATTAATTGCTCCAGATCAAACTACATTTGATTATGTTAAGGGAAAGCCTCATGCACCAGTTGGAGCTGATTGGGATGCCGCGTTAGCTTATTGGCAAACGCTTACAACAGATTCTGATGCAAAGTTTGATAAAGAGATTAATCTAAACGCCGATGAAATAGCTCCATTTGTAACATGGGGCACTAATCCGGGCCAAGGCTTACCGCTGAGTGCATCTATACCTAATCCATCTGATTTTACTAATGCGGAAGATCGCGGAGCTGCTGAACGAGCACTTGAATATATGGATTTAAAGCCTGGCACACCACTTAAATCAATTAAGGTAGATACAGTTTTCTTAGGATCCTGCACAAATGGCAGAATTGAAGATTTAAGATCTGCTGCTGAAATACTAAAAGGTAAAAAAATTGCTTCTAGTTTGAGATTACTAGTTGTCCCTGGCTCGGCCAGAGTTAGATTGCAAGCAGAATCTGAAGGGCTTGATAAAGTATTTCTAGATGCTGGCGCTGAATGGCGCAGTGCGGGATGTTCGATGTGCTTAGGAATGAATCCTGATCAATTAAAACCTGGTGAACGAGCAGCATCTACTAGCAATCGAAACTTTGAAGGCAGGCAGGGTAAAGGTGGCCGAACCCACCTAGTCAGCCCATTAGTGGCAGCTGCTACCGCTTTAAAGGGAACATTAGCCTCTCCGGCGGATTTGTAATATGGAAAAGTTCATTAAACATACGGGCAGCGCACTGCCACTTCGAAGAAGCAATGTTGATACTGATCAAATAATTCCAGCGGTTTATCTAAAGCGGATCACCAAAAGTGGATTTGAGGATGGATTGTTTGCTGCCTGGCGAAATGATCCAGCATTTGAGCTAAATCAACCTCAATATAAGAGCGCAACTGTTCTAGTAGCTGGTCCAGATTTTGGTACTGGTTCATCACGCGAGCATGCAGTTTGGGCGCTGCAGAATTATGGATTCAAGGTGGTTTTATCAAGTCGCTTTGCTGACATCTTTAGGGGTAATTCCCAAAAGGCTGGTCTGTTAACTGTGATTCTGCCACAAGAGGAGATTGAAAAGATTTGGAAAGCGGTAGAAATTAGGCCTGATACCCAGATAAGCGTTGATTTAGAGGCTAAAACAGTTACCTATGATGAGACAACCCTTACATTTGTCATAGATGACTACACTCGTTGGCGATTGATGGAAGGCTTAGATGACATTGGTTTAACCTTTACTAAAATTGAGAGTGTGACAAAGTTTGAAGAAAAAAGAGCAGCTTTTAAGCCTAAAACACTACCAATTCGATAGAATTGAACTCTAAAGTAATTATTTAGAGTTCCACTAAATCTCTTAAAACCCCTGATTTACACTAAGAATTTGCTTGCGACACACCGAATTAGTTAACCGCAGTATTTCTAATCACCCCATAGATTAACCCTTAGTTAAGCGAATGCTTAATGTTTATGCGTAAATAAGGGGAATAAATGAACAAGGCCCAGTTCATCGCTTACCTAGCACCACAATTTGGTGATAGTAAGAAAGAAGCTGCTCGCGCTGTTGAGGTTGTTTTTGATGCGGTTATCCGCAATATCTCAAAGGGCGAAGATGTAATGATTAATGACTTCGGTAAGTTTAAGAAAGTAGATCGTCCAGCACGTAAGGGACGTAATCCATTTACTGGCGAAACAATCCAAATTAAAGCCAGCAAGAAGGTTCGCTTTCTACCTGCAAAAGGATTGAAAGAGGTTATCTCTGGCGCTCGTAAATTAGGTGCAGCACCAACACCTCCAGCAAAGGCAGCGCCAGCAAAGGCTGTTAAGAAAGTTGGAAAGGCAAAGAAGGCTGCTCGCAAGGTTGTTAAGAAAGCGAAGAAGTCAAAGCGCCGCTAAGTACAAAGTAATTAATTAGCGGGATCTCATGCGTGAGGTCCCGCTTTTTACGCTCATTTATGGTCAATAACGGTATTAGTCGTAGAATTGTGCAGTGTCTACCGATCTGCAGGTTTCATACACGCCCCCTAGCGGAAAACCATTAGGAGCAACTAGTTGGTTTAGATTTGGCGCTAATTTAATAAGACCGCTTTTAAACTTAATTGCTAAGCGTGATTGGCGAGGCAGTGAAAATATTCCAAAGAGTGGGGCAGCAATAGCCGTATGCAATCACATCTCCTATGTAGATCCGCTTTTATTTACCCATTTTTTGTATAACAATGGCAGAGCGCCGAGATATTTGGGTAAAGCATCACTATTTAGATTACCAATTATTGGACGAGTATTGCTTGGTGCGGGTCAAATTCCGGTAGAACGTGAGACTAGCTCCGCCTCTCAATCTTTGCAGCATGCAATTGCATTTTTGAAAGCAGGTCATCTTCTTGGGGTATATCCTGAAGGAACATTGACTAGAGATAAAAACTATTGGCCAATGAAAGCAAAAACTGGAATTGCCCGCCTGGCTATTCTCACACAGCTACCGGTAATCCCTTGTGCGCAATGGGGCGCGCAAGAAATTCTGCCGGCTTATAGTAAAAAACTAAAATTATTCCCTCGCAGCAAGGTGGTGGTGGTTGCTGGTAAGCCACTTGATTTTTCAAAATGGTATGGCCGGGCAGAGGACCCAGTTGCGCTTGAAGAGGCAACAGCTTTTGTTATGAGTGCAGTTACAAAATTACTCGAGGATATTCGAGGCGAGAAGGCTCCTGCTGAAATTTTTGATCCAAAAAAATCTGCGCTGCCAAGAACTGGGAATTTTAAGAAAGATCAAAGATGAAGAAAGTTGCAGTTTTAGGTTCTGGCGCATGGGGCACAACTCTCGGTCAGGTAATGATTGATTCTGGACAACAGGTTTTAATCTGGGGTCGAAATAAAAAAGTTGTTCGTGAAATAAATCGACGACATTCAAATCGAAGATTTTTAAAGGGAATTGATCTGCCAAGGGAATTAAAGGCAACAACTGACATCAAGGCAGCACTTGAATTCGCCGAGGTTATTTTGTTAGCAATTCCAGCGCAGACACTTCGTGAGAATTTAGATAGTTGGAAGGGATTTTTTCCAAAGAATTTACCCGTAATTAGTACATTAAAAGGTATTGAGGTTGATACCCAGTATCGGATGACTGAGGTAGTACAGGAAGTTCTTGGTTTAGAGATATCAAGACTTGGATTAATAACTGGACCAAATTTAGCTAATGAAATAATTATGCGTCAACCAGCGGGAGCTGTTGCAGCTTCAGAGAATCAGGAAAATATTGAATTAATGGTTGAGATGTTTTCAACTAAGTATTTTCGTATTTATCCATCTATTGACTTAATTGGTTGTGAGTTTGCTGGAGCAGCAAAAAGTGTTATTGCTCTAGCTGTCGGTATTGCAGTAGGTATGGGGTATGGAGAGAACACTCAAGGATTAATGATCACTCGTGGATTATCTGAGGTTGCCAAACTTGGTGAGGCGTATGGCGCCAATCCACTTACCTTCTTAGGCCTAGCTGGAATTGGCGATCTTGTGGCAAGTGCGCAATCACCACTTTCTCGGAATAGAAGTTTTGGAGAGGTAGTGGGTAAATCCGGTTCTATTGCAAAAGCTAGAGCTCAAGTTGTAAAGACTGTTGAGGGGGTTTATTCAGCTGGTGCAATGCTGGAGTTAGCGCATCGCGTTGGTATTGAGGCACCAATTATTGAAGCCGTATCTGATGTAGTAGCTGGCACCTTAAATCCAAAAGATGCCATGGCACGACTTATGCAGGTAAGTATTAAGGCTGAAATTTAATGAAGCGGACCCGAGTTGCAATTATTTGTGGTGGTAAAAGTAGTGAGCATGAAATCTCATGTGTATCAGCTAGTGGAGTACTGGCTGCAATAGATCGTGAAATATTTGATCCGATACTGATAGGTATAACTAAATCTGGAAAGTGGATCCTTTTACCTGAGCAGACAAGCTTTGCAATTAAAAATGGATCCCTTCCTTCAGTTCCAGAATCTGGTACAGAGATAAGTATTACAAGTCAAGGATTGTTATCTAGTGGTAAAAATCTAGAGATTGATGTGGCATTTCCGATCCTGCATGGACCATACGGCGAGGATGGCACTATTCAGGGGCTATTTGAAATGATAGGCCTGCGTTATGTTGGCTCTGGTGTTTTAGCAAGTGCAGTTAGTATGGATAAATCTTACGCAAAACCAATCTTTGCATCAGCTAATTTGAAAGTAGCCGCTGGCATTGTTGTCACATCATTAAAATTTAATCTTCCAAGTAACTTGCATTATCCATTATTTGTTAAACCAGCTCGAAGTGGATCAAGTCGGGGCACAACTAAGGTTAAAAAAGAATCTGAGCTGATATCAGCGGTTGAATTTGCCTTAACATTTGATAGTAAAGTGATAATAGAGCAGGCAATAAGTGGTCGAGAGATCGAGTGTGCAGTACTGCAATCTGATGGAAAAGTTTCAGCCTCACCAATTGGACAAATTATTATCTCAAGTAAATATGAATTTTATGATTTTCAAGCTAAGTACTTAGATAGTTCCATGCAGCTTGTCTTCCCAACTGATCTTGAAGCTGGCGTGGAAGAGAAAATTCAAGCGGCTGCGCTTGATGCTTTTAATGCTGCAGGCTGTGAAGGTCTAGCACGGGTTGACTTCTTTTATTCCAATGATGGTGAGATCATTATTAATGAGATAAATACTATGCCAGGGTTTACGCCCACCTCGGTATACCCAAAGTTAATTGAACAAAGCGGGATCTCTTATAATGAATTAATTACAAAGCTGATCCAGAGCGCTCAAAATCGTTCAGCGAGCATTACCAGATAAAGATGGAGGGCGTTCTAGAAAAAAGCGCAGTCAGGCGAGTTCAGCAATCATTGTGTGACCACGGTATTACCGGGCAAATTAAAGTTTTATCAGAAAGTGCTAGAAGTGCAGCAGAAGCTGCGGCAGCTTTAGGTATAGAGGCTGGACAAATTGCATCTTCACTTATTTTTAAACTGCCAGATCAGAGTCCATTACTTGTAATTACTTCAGGTCGCCACCGAGTTGATACTGATTTAGTCGCAAAAGCTTTAAATGTAGATAAATTAGATCGAGTTGATGCAGATTACGTAAAAATCAATTCGGGATTTTCTATAGGCGGAGTGAGCCCACTGGGGTGGATTTCAAAGCCACAAATCATCCTTATTGATGAAGCATTAAACGATTACGACGTTGTTTGGGCAGCCGCTGGTCATCCCCATGCGGTATATCCAACAACTTATAACGAACTTATTTCTTGTACTGGTGCTAAGCC
>JBEGQD010000045.1:0-15846 GCA_041181125.1 Actinomycetota bacterium
CAATAATCTTTACAATCTCACTTAATACTAGATAAACCATTGGCTCTCCCACCCAAAGATGTTTTGCCCCAGCAACATCAATCTGTTTAAGATTTGCTAGCTTTGAAAATCTAATCTTGGCTTGGTCAGGTTTTAAGTAATCATCATGCTCTGGAATAAGCGCAGTTATCTTTCGGCCATCTTCTTTCCAAAACTCTAAATCTTCATCACTTGTTGCAATCATTGGTGGGCTAAGCAGTATTAACTCTTTGATTCGCTTGTCTCGTGCATATTTAAGCGCAAGCTCGGTACCAAATGACCAACCGATTACATAAAGATCTTTTACATTTAATTGATCAAAGCAGTAATCAATTGCCGCTATTACATCTAGTTTTTCACTCTTTCCTTGATCAAACTCACCATCACTTGATCCTGCTTCACTTGTTGTGCCTCTGGTATTAAATCTAATTATTTGAATCCCTGCCATAGCTGGCAACCTATTTGCAGCCTTTTTATACAGGTGTGAATCCATCATTCCACCACCTGATGGATTGGGATGCAGCATTAGTAATGAGCCGGTTATCTCACCCTCAGGCGTTGCCACCTCACCAATTAGATTAAGCCCATCGCTTGTTTTTATGGTAATTAGGCTGCGCTTAGCCGGCAGTACCGTTGAAGGGCGGATTAACTCTGGCATGAAAAGAGTTTACTCTTACCTCATGAGCACAGCAGACACCTTTGAAAAATCAGACCCGGCAACAGGTGAGGTAATTGCTAAATATAAAAACTTTTCACCAGATGAGGTGTTTGCCGCCGTTGATGCAGCAAAAGTTGCAAGTATTAGATGGCAAGAGTTTGGCTTCACCGCCCGCAAAAAAAGCTTACTTAAGTGGGCTTCATATATTACAAATAATCAAAAAGAGATTGCGCAATTAGTTGCAACTGAGTGTGGCAAACCATTTGGAGATGCCTCATTGGAGGTTTCAATTGCCATTGATCACATTGCATGGGCAGCAAAACATGCCGAGCAGATTATGCATAAGCAAGATCGCCCGGCTGGGTTATTAATGTTTAATATGAAAGCCCAAGTTCAACGATCACCTCTTGGTGTTGTTGGTGTCATCGGTCCGTGGAATTATCCAATCTTTACGCCTATGGGATCAATTGCTTACGCACTTGCTGCTGGCAATGCTGTTGTCTTTAAACCATCTGAGTTCACGCCCGGTGTTGGTAAGTGGCTAGCTGATTCATTTGCCCAAGTTGCGCCCTTTGAAAATATATTAACGACTGTTACTGGTCTGCCTGATACTGGTAAGGCACTTACTCAATCGAAGGTAAATAAGATCTCATTTACTGGCTCCACTAGAACCGCTAAGAAAGTTGCAGCCTCCTGTGCTGAGTCAATGATTCCAGTTGTGCTTGAGTGTGGTGGTAAAGATCCAGTAATTGTTGATAGGGACGCTGACCTTAAGTTAGCTGCTGAATACGCGCTCTGGTCTTCGATGGCAAATGCTGGCCAATCATGTATTGGCGCTGAACGGGTCTATGTTGTCGAATCTGTTGCTGAAAAATTTATCGAGATTATTACCGATATGGCAAAGAAGATTGAGGTTGGTAAGGATTACGGCCCTGCGACAATGCCATCGCAACTTAAGGTAATCCAATCCCATCTAGATGATGCAAAAGCCAGTGGTGCAAAGTTTTTAGTAGGAGGAGCCGACTCTGTTAAGGGCGCCTTTGTTGAGCCGGTAATTATGGTTGATGTGCCAGAGAGCTCAACTGCTATGACGCAGGAGACCTTTGGACCAACTTTGGCAATTAATAAAGTAATTAATACCGATGAAGCAGTTAGATTATCTAACGCAAGCTCATATGGATTAGCCGCAGCTGTCTTTTCAAAACGAAATGGTGAAAAAATAGCGGCCAAACTTGCCTGCGGAATGGTCTCAATTAACTCGGTATTTTTATTTGCCGCAGTGCCTTCCGTTCCTTTTGGTGGGGTTAAAGACTCAGGTTACGGAAGAATCCATGGGGCCGAAGGCCTGCTTGAGTACACCTACGCCCGCACCGTAGTTAAAACTAGATTTAAGATTCCATTGAAATTTACATCCTTTAAGCGAACAAAGTTATCTGAAAAAGTCTTAACGGTGCTGGTTAAAAGATTGTATGGCAGAAAGAAGTAATGGCTAAGTTACTGATCTTTGGTGGCACCGGTACCTTAGGTAGTGCTATCGCTGAGAAGTTTAATGCTTGCGGGTATGAAGTAACTTATGGGGTTAGAAAGATTACTAATCCAGTAAATCAATTTCTCCTGCCACTTACCGAGCAGCCAGTACCTGATCTGCTTAAAGGTCAATTATTTGACGCAGTTGTCTTTGCTCAAGGAGCAAATATCAATGACTCAGTTACTACCTCAGATATTGAGGAGTTAAATAGATTATTTGAAGCAAATGTCTCATTTATTACCCAAACAACTAAAGTATTAATTCTGCACAATCTAATTAAGCACCAGGGCAAGATAGTTATTTTAAGCTCACTCTGGGAGCAACTTACTAGGCAGGACAAGATGTCTTACACAATAACAAAGGCGGCAGTTGGTGGTTTAGTTAGATCAATGGCGGTTGATTTAGGAAATGCTAAGGGAATTTTGGTAAATGGCCTGCTACCTGGAGTAGTTGATTCCCCAATGGCTAGAGGGTTGTTAAAAGCTGAGCAGATTGAAAGTATTCAAGGGCAAACTCCAGGCTACAAAATGGTGGTGCCAAAAGATGTGGCAAATGCTGCCTACCTTCTAGGTTGTGAAGATAACACTGCAATCTCCGGTCAATCTTTATTTGTTGATTACGGTTTTTCAATCGCAAGAGTTCTTTAGGATTACCTTAAGTGGCTGTTGAATTACTAAATGAAGTAACAGTTTTAGATTACTTAATTAGTAAGGGAGTCATCGATAAAGATGAGAGATGTGAGATAGATGTTTTAACTGGTGGGGTTTCAAATGTGGTGCTTGGGATCAGCAGTGAGAGTAAAAAGTTAGTATTAAAACAAGCACTTGCCGAGTTAAAGGTCTCACAGCTTTGGCTTGCAGATCAGCGCCGGGCAATTGTGGAGGCAGATGCGATAAAACTCTTTAACCAATTAAGCCCTCATCAGGTGCCAAAGCTTGTCTACTTAGATCCAGTGCGGTTTGTATTGGTAATCGAGCGAGTGCCAATTGGTAGCACCGTTTGGAAATCAGATCTACTTGCTGGGGTAATTAACCCAGATATTGGCGGAAAGTTAGGTACGACCTTAGCCAATTGGCATAACTATGGAGAGATTACACCTTCGGCCAAAATTCAATTTATGGAGGATTCATTATTTGAACAGCTGCGAATTGATCCATTTTATAGATTTGTAGCGGCTAAAAATCCACAGATTGAGGTTGGAATTAGAAGGTTAATAAATGAATTAGAGGGAGATAAGACAAGTATTGTGCATGGAGATTTTTCGCCTAAAAACATTATGGTCACAGCAAGTGATGATAGTTACATATTAGATTTTGAGGTTACCCATGTTGGGAATCCAGTTTTTGATCTTGCTTTTCTAATTGCTCATCTACTGTGTAAATTCTTTAGGGCACCAGATCGGCTGCAATCTAAACTGCTCGCAAATACTGCAGCTAGTTTTGTGAAAGAGTATGAGAAGTTGCGGCCGATATCCCCATCAGTTACCAAACACGCAGCATTGATTGCTCTGGCTAGAGTTGAGGGTAAATCCACAGTAAATTACCTAAGTGCAGATCAGCAACAAAAACTACAAAGTTATACAAAATCAATCTTGGCCAGCAATGCCAGCATTACCTTTGAGGATTTATTTGAAATGAGTGTTAAGTGAAGATAAACAAAGTTGTTGGTTATCAGGTATTAGATTCAAGAGGTCGGCCAACTGTTGCAGCTGCGATCTCACTTACCGATGGATCAACCCACACCGCGCGCGTGCCATCTGGTGCCTCAACTGGCGCTCATGAGGCAAAGGAACTGCGGGATGTTGGCAGTGGTTTTGCTGAAAAATACTACGCAGGTCTTTCAGTTAAGCAAGCGGTAGCGAATATAAATCAAAAGATTGCGCCAAGATTAGTTGAGGAACAAATTGATTTAAATTTGGTAGATCAACAACTACTTGAGTTAGATCCAAGTAGTGATCACTCATCCCTTGGTGCTAATGCCACCCTTGCTGTTTCACTCGCTGCCGCCTACGCCGATGCTCACTCTCAAAATAAATCACTAGCTAGATACTTCAAACCCGACGGTGATCTATTAATTCCGATGCCGATGGTGAATATTTTATCTGGCGGAGCTCACGCCAATCGAGTAATGGATATTCAAGATTTATTGATTATTCCAACCGGTGCTAAATCATTTACCGAGGCTCTCTCCTGGATAGTGGCGATTAGAGAGATGGCGGCAAAGCTTGGTAGCAAATCTGGGCACACAACAAATCTAGTTGCCGATGAGGGTGGATTAGCCATCCCATTTACCAGTATTGAACAGGCATGTGAGTTTGTAATCAAAGCAATTGAAGAGGTTGGACTTACTGTTGGCAGCCAGATTCACCTAGCAATAGATGTTGCCTCCACCCAGTTTTTTGATGGTAAAAATTATAATTTAAATAATCTAGGTAAGAGTTACACGCCCGATGAGTTTGTTCAATACATAAGTGACTTAACTTTAAATCAGCCAATTATTTCAATTGAGGATCCATTTGCTGAAGATGATTGGAACAGTTGGCAAAAGTTTATGATCAATTGCCCAAAGAAGCTGCAGGTCTTAGGTGACGACCTTCTAACAACAAGTCTAGATCGTTTAAATAAAGCCATTCGTGAAAAAAGTGCTAATGCAATATTGATTAAGGCAAATCAAAATGGTTTAGTAAGTTCAACTCAAAATGTGCTAAAGCAGGCTCGCGCTAATAACTTTAATACTGTGGTCTCAGCTAGATCTGGTGAGAATGAAGATTCATGGCTGGCTGATTTAGCAACTGGATGGAGTGCTGGTCAAATTAAGGTTGGTTCAACCCATGGTAGTGAGCGAAATGCTAAGTGGAATAGATTGCTTGAGTTTGAGGCAACTGAAAAAACTAAGTTTGTAAATCCCTTTAATTAATGAGAATGACGTGGTACATAATCGCCACTGCCACCAACTAGGAAATCAAGATCAGCCCCCAAGTGTGCTTGTTGAACATGATCGATATACATCTTGCTCCAACCACGCTCTGCCTTAGGTTTAGGCGGTACCCAAGCAGCTTTTCGCTTTGCTAACTCCTCCTCTGAAACAAGTAAATTTAATTTTCTATTTGGTACATCTAACTCAATCTCATCACCATCTTGCACAAATGCAAGTGGCCCACCAGCAGTTGACTCTGGCGAGACATGCAAAATAACAGTGCCATATGCAGTGCCACTCATTCTGGCATCTGAGATTCGAACCATGTCGGTAACACCTTGCTCTAACATTTTCTTTGGCATTGGTAGGTTTCCAACCTCAGGAAATCCTGGATAACCCTTAGGGCCTGAGTTTTTTAAAACCAAAATCGTATCTGCTGTTACCGGCAGATTTGGATCATCGGCCACCTTTAAATACTCCTCAATCTCATTAAAAACTAAAGCTTTTCCTTTATGAGTAAGTAGTTTTGGTGTGGCAGCTGAGACTTTAATAATGGCGCCATTTGGTGCAAGTGATCCTCTTACTACTGCAATTCCGCCACCTGCTGCTTGGAATGGTTTATTTGCTGGGGTAATTACCTCTTTATTCCAATTCTCCGCTCCATCAATATTTTCCTTCACGCTCTTTCCAGTAACAGTTATATGGTCGGTGTGAATCAAATTACCAAGCTCCTTCATCACCGTTGGCACACCCCCGGCATCAAAGAACTCCTCCATTAAAAACTTACCACTTGGCATCATGTTGGCAATTACCGGTACATCTTTACCTAATTTATCAAAATCATCTAAGTTAAGTGGCACACCAACTCGGCCAGCGATTGCAAGTAGATGAACTACCGCATTTGTGGAGCCACCGATAGCAGCAAGAATTTTTATAGCATTTTCAAAAGCTTTTCGATTTAAAATCTTAGAAAGTTTTAGATCCTCCTCCACCATCTTTACTATTCGACGGCCAGAAAGGTGGGCAAGTGCAAACTTGCGAGAGTCAACCGCTGGAATTGCAGCAGCTCCAGGTAGTTGCACACCAAGTGCCTCAGTAACACATGCCATAGTTGATGCTGTTCCCATGGTCATGCATGAGCCTTGACTACGAGCAGAGCATGATTCCATTGCCATAAACTCTTCAAACGAAATTTTTCCGGTTCGAACCTGTTCGCTATATTTCCAAACTAAAGTTCCAGAGCCGACAGATTCACCATGGTAGCGCCCATTAAGCATTGGTCCACCAGTAATCATTAAGGTTGGTAGATCAACACTTGCTGCTCCCATTAATAATCCGGGCGGGGTTTTATCGCAGTTTCCTAATAAGACAACACCATCTAATGGATGGGAACGAATTAACTCTTCAACCTCCATCGCAAGCATGTTGCGATATAACATCGTGGTTGGACGCTGCAAAGATTCACTAAGTGACATTGCTGGGAACTCAAGTGGAAAACCACCAGCCTCCCAAACTCCTCGTTTAACAGACTCCGCCACATTCTTAAGCGATCCATTGCACGGGTTTAACTCAGACCAAGTATTTGCAATTCCAATTACCGGGCGACCATCAAAAACATCTGGGGCATAGCCTTGATTGCGAAGTCGCTCCCGATGGATGAATCCACCCTTATCTTTTAAACCAAACCAGTATTGGCTGCGGCGATCAAACTTCTCTTCGCTCACGCTCGCCCTTTCTTGCTCTCAGATATTGAGAAAATTCCTATGTTAAGGTTTTCATATTCTAGGTCATTAACGCCGAAACTTCACCTGCCCAGATGAGAAGGATTTATGAGAATCGCACGCTTAGGTCAGATCAATAAAGAAAAGCCAGCAGTAGTAATTTCAGATACTGAAGCGGTCTTTGTCGATGATTTAATTGCAGATTTTAATCGTATTGAGTTAGAAAATGGCGCAATAGCTAAGTTAACTAAAGCAGATTTAAGTAGTAGACCAAAGGTAAAGATTGCTGATTATCGAATTGGTTCACCTGTATCTCGGCCAACAAAGGTAATTTGTGTTGGTTTAAATTATGCAAAGCATGCAGCCGAAGCTGGTATGACACCACCGGCAGAGCCAGTAATTTTTATGAAGGCTCCCGATACAGTTATTGGTCCAAATGATGATGTTGTAATTCCACCAAACTCATTAAAGACTGATTATGAGGTAGAACTTTGTGTAGTAATTGGTAAAGATGCTCTTTACTTGAAATCACCTGAGCAGGCCTCAGATTACATACTTGGTTACACAATCTCTCAGGATATTTCAGAGCGCCACTGGCAGATTGAGCGAAGCGGTCAATGGGTGAAGGGAAAATCTTTCCCATCATTTAACCCAATTGGGCCATGGATTGTTACCCCAGATGAGCTAGCTAAAAATAAATTAGATCCAAATAACTTAGCTTTAAGTTGCACCATTGATGAACAAGTAAGGCAAAACTCTAGAACTAATGATTTAATTTTTGGCATCAACCACTGTATTTGGTATATCTCCCAATTTATGGAGTTAAAGGCGGGAGATGTAATCAATACCGGAACACCAGAGGGTGTGGGTATGGGCTTTAAGCCAGAGAAGTATCTAAAAGGTGGCGAGCAGATTGTTACGACAATTGAAGGAATTGGAACAATTACGAATAAGGTTGTTAACTACAATTAATTAACTAATTACTGTATTACTGCGCTCTCCATTGATAACCCGATCAATTCCGTAGGGATTAGCATTTTGTAACTCTGCTGGTAATTGGTTATCTGGAAAGTTTTGATAAACCACTGGGCGAACAAAACGGTATAAAGCATCTAGGCCAACGGAGGTGGTATGGGTAGATGATGCTGGCCATTGACCGCCATGATTTTGTGCAGCCGTTACCGAAACTGCGGTTGGAAAACCATTCCAAATTACTCGACCAGCAAGCTCACTTAACTTAGCTAGTAATTCTTTAACATTCTCACCCGCTACCGCGTGAAGGGCTGCGGTTAATTGTCCCGGCATTGAGCCTGCCACAGTTAAGAATTGATTAAATGGGGCTCTAATAATTACTGAGGTTGGGCCAAAGTGTTCCTCCAGCAAATCATGATGATTTTTAACATCTGACCAATTAACTACAAATATTGTTGGAGTAACACCGAAGCCATCTGGATTATTAGTACCAGAGATAACCTTTAAGCCCTTTGATTTCGTAAGGGATGAGATTGCATCGGTAAATCTGCTGGCAATCCCCTTATTTAACAAAGGTCCCACCTTTTGTTCGGCAACATAACTTTGAATTTGTGAAATAAATTTATCTCCAGCCGCATCATCTGGCACCACGATAATTCCAGGTTTAGTACAAAATTGACCTGCGCCAAGTAGTGCTGAATCAACTGCCGCTTTTGCTAACTCATCTGCCTTCTGGGTAAGGGCGCCAGGGGTAAAGAAAACTGGATTAAGAGAGCCCATTTCAGCATAAACTGGAATTGGCACATCTCTTTCCTGAGATAACTTAATTAATAACTTTCCAACTAAGCCAGAACCAGTAAAACCAATTGCCTTAATCTCTGGTGCCTTTGCTAACCAGTGAGTAATTTCAGGATTTGTTCCCTGCACAATTGAAAACAACTCTTTTGGTAGCCCTTGTGAGGTTAAGCCTTTAATAACTGCTTCGTAAACTATCGCACTGGTATTTGGATGTGATGGGTGTGCTTTAACAATTACTGGGCAGCCTGCAGCAAGTGCCGATGCACTATCTCCACCTGCAACAGAAAAAGCTAGTGGAAAGTTTGAGGCGGCAAAGACTGCAACTACACCAAGTGGTTGCTGTGATTTACGAAGATCAGGCCGGGCAACGGGCAAAAAGTCTGGATCTGCTAGATCAATTATTGGAAGTAGATGTCCGCCACTCTTGACTAAGTTAGCAAATGCTCTGATTTGAATTACGGTGCGCATTACCTCACCAGTTAAACGAGCCATCGGAAGAGCTGTTTCTAAATTAGCCGTTTGCGCTAATTTTTCTTTCTGCTCCTCAATTGCATCGGCGATCGCGTTTAATAATGCGCTGCGTTGAGTTGGATTAGTAGCAGAGAGCTTTTCTTTTACGCTATCAGCTGCCTTTATTGCAGAGCTTGTTTGAATTAGATCCCACTCAGCAATTGGATCACCAACTGGCTGAGCGGTTGCTGGATTTTGGGCAGTGAAAGTCTTGCTCATTTTCTAACTATAACTAAAGAAGAGAAATTTAAATATTCGCCGATTGAAAATCTCAGTATCTAGGAGCGTTCCTCGTTCGTTCTACCTTTGGCTTTCGCATATTTCGCTTGCTCCAACAGATGTTATGCCAATGCCGTCTGCCGGTTTGATCATGCTCTAGCCATGCCACAGTGTGTGGTGTGGCCATTGGAATTACCTGATCGCATCCGGGACATCGATAAGGTTTATTTGATGTTGAACCACTAATTTTTCGAACGATAAAAATTCCATCATCATGCTCTTCAATTGATTCATTTGAAGTAGTAATTTCACGCTCACCATCGTGAATTAGGGGTTTACCCCTACCCTTTTGCTTATTTTTACGCGGACTCACAGGATTATTCTCCCAACCAATTTAAGTATTTAATACCACTTACGGCAAGATGTCGCTATGAACAACGCTGCAGCTATCCAAGTACGTGGCCTAGTAAAGAAATATGGGCAGAAGGTAGCAGTTGCTGGAATTGATTTAACAGTTGAACGGGGTGAAATTTTTGCACTCCTAGGTCCAAATGGAGCCGGTAAAACTACGACAGTTGAAATTTTAGAGGGCTATCGAAGTGCAAACTCTGGTGAGGTAAAAGTTCTAGGTTTTGATCCAGCAACAAAAGGAGCAGCTGGGCAGCGTTGGCGAAATCAAATTGGCATCGTATTACAGTCGGCAAGTGATGCCGCAGATTTATCCGTAATTGAAACAATCTCCCACTTTGCTAATTATTATCAAAATCCAAGAGATGTTCAGCAAGTAATTGATGAGGTTGGACTTCGGGAGAAAATTAATGCTAAGGCGCGTGAATTATCTGGTGGTCAACGCCGCCGTCTTGATGTAGCACTTGGAATTATTGGTTCCCCAGAATTACTATTTTTAGATGAACCCACTACTGGTTTTGATCCAGAGGCTCGTAGATCTTTTTGGGATCTAATCAGAACCTTAAAATCTGAAGGCACAACTATTCTTTTAACTACACATTATCTGGATGAGGCGCAGGCATTAGCTGATCGAGTTGGGGTAATTAATGAGGGAAAGATAATTGAAATTGCTACTCCAGATACTTTAGGTGGACGCAATAACGCCCCAGCAAAGGTAACCTGGTTAGAAAATGGAGTTACCAATGAGGTATTAAGTAAAAATCCTACCGAAGAGGTTATCAGGTTAAGCCAGAGATTTAATGGCCAGATACCAGAGCTACAGGTATTAAGGCCGAATCTAGAGGAGATTTACCTTCGCATGATTGGCGAACTTAAATGAAAACTATAAGAGAAATACTTCGTATTGGACTACTACGTAGCGCTCTTGAGTTCAAGCAATTTTTACGTCAACGAGAATCTGTTGTCTTTACTCTATTCTTCCCGGTAATTTTGCTTTTTATTTTTGGAACAGTATTTAAAGACACAATTGCACCTGGTGTGACTTTTAGTCAGTACTTTGTCGCGGGCATGATTGCCTCTGGTTTGGTAAATACTGGATTTCAGCAGCTCGCGATAACTATCCCTATGGAGCGCGATTTTGGAACTTTAAAACGATTACGTGGCACACCAATGTCTGTCTCTTCTTACTTTATTGGTAAAGCACTCTTGGTAACAATATTGATGATTATTCAAACTGTATTGCTTTTGTTTTTTGGAACATTAATGTTTGGCTTAAATATGCCAACTTCGCTAACACTTTGGTGGAACTTCTCCTGGCTAGTGGTTTTAGGCAGCGCTTGTTCAACGGTACTAGGAATTGCCTTCTCAGTAGTACCAAAAAGTGGCAGAGGCGCATCTGCTGTTGTCTCACCAATTGTGATAATTCTTCAATTCTTTAGTGGAGTGTTTTTTGTATTCACCTCACTTCCAAGTTGGATGCAACAGTTTGCAGCTCTTTTCCCACTTAAGTGGTTGACCCAGGGAATGCGATCAGTATTTCTACCAGCAGATTTTGCTACTCAAGAGGTAGCGGGTAACTGGGAGATTGGAAAAACAGCATTAGTGCTAATGGTTTGGTTAGTAGCAGGCCTAGCTATTTCCATTAAAACATTTAAATGGAGTCGAGAGTGAAAGCTAAGTTATTTGTTTCAATATTAATTTGCACTGCTTTACTTGCACCAAGTGCAATTGCGGCCACCCCAAATCCTTCACCAAAGTCCAGTAGTACTGCAAAGCCAGCAACAAGTAATCCAACCTCTACTCCCAAGGCATCAGCCGTATCAACTTCTACTAAAAAACCAACAAAGAAACCGGTAAAGAAAAAGAAGCGGGTTAAGAAAACTGCAACACCAATACCTTCACCCTCACCAATTTGGCCACCAGTTGGCTTTACCGCCAGCTCTGGAATCTATGCCAAGATCCCAACCGGTAAAGAGTTACTTGGATTACTTTCAGCAAAGGCTGGCTTGGCCTCTGATGTTAAAAAATGTGAAACAAATGCCTGTGGCGCAGTTGTTGTAGCAGCTGATATTCAATGCAAATGGTGGGAGATTAAATCAACAGTTTTGATGGTTGATCCAGCAGATGCCAATAAAAAAATAGCACTCGGAAATTTACGAACAACATATAACTCACTAAGCCCAAAGACTTATGCAAATATCCTTTTGATAAGTGATGAGCCTATGTACTCGCCAAAATCTATTGATCCGGTTACAAATCAAGAGTTACCACCAGTAGCTCGTACCGGCATCTCAGTCGGAAATATCTCAGCAATCTGTCATAAATCTGCTACCGAAGAAAAGATACCAAGCAGTGTTTACACACCAGTTAAGTAAAGATTTGGAGTTAGTTTGTTAGGCGGTGTTAATAATCAATTATATTTAATATCTTTGTCTGGCTTTTTAGTTGTAGCCCTTCTTGCCTTAATTCTTCGCTGGGCTTTTTCAAACAATAAATCACTGATTGAAAAACCTAAAAAGATTGGATCTGAGGATCAGTATGGCTTGCTAAAGGTGGTGCACTCACCTAAAAATCATATTGAAGGGGAAATGCTGCGACAAAAATTACTAGCAGTTGGAATTAAAGCAACACTTTCTCAAACTAAAAATGGTCCTAAACTTTTAGTTTTTGAAAAGGATTTAAAGATTGCCAGTGCAACTTTAAATAGTTAGCGGTTTGCTCCTGGTACCCAAAGCTCATCGCCAATCTCTTTATTTGCAACTCGTGCCAATACAAATAATAGATCTGAAAGTCGATTCAAATACTTTGCAGTTATTGGGTTAACTCCCCCACCAAATGAGTGAATTGCATGCCAAGTTGATCGCTCCGCACGTCTTACAACAGTTCTAGCAACATGCATTAAAGCTGCTGCTGCAGTTCCTGATGGTAGAACGAAAGATCTAAGTGGTTGCAGCGCTTCGTTGTACTTATCAATTTGTTTTTCAAGAAAATCTATTTGAGACTCTAAAACTCTAAGTGGCTCAAACTCCGGTTTATCAATTACTGGAGTACAAAGATCTGCGCCAACATCAAAGAGGTCATTTTGAACTCTAATTAATAATTTTTTAATCTCTTCATCTTTAATATCACCCAATGCAAGAACTACACCGATTGAGGAGTTGGCTTCATCAACGGTGGCATAAGCCTCAAGCCTTGGATCGTTTTTAGAGGTACGACTCATATCCCCGAGTGAGGTAGTGCCATCATCACCAGTTTTTGTATAGATACGAGTTAGGTTGACCATGAACGCACCCTACCTTAAGCAATTACAATGGGGGAATTATGGATCGATTGCGCGTAGTCGGAGGTGCCAGATTAGCTGGCACGGTCACCGTTGCTGGTGCGAAAAACTCTGCACTTAAGTTAATGGCCGCCACCTTGCTCGCACCTGGTGAAAGTCGAATCACAAATCTGCCAGCAATTGCTGATGTTGATTACATGGCGGAGTTATTAACCAGATTAGGTTGCAAGGTTGAGATTAATAAAAGCATGGGCGAGGTGAGAATCGATGTGCCAGAAAAACTTGGTCACCGAGCAGATTATGACTTAGTTCGTAAGATGCGTGCATCAATAAATGTTTTAGGACCACTTATTACTAGAACAGGTGAGGCAGAGGTTGCACTACCTGGTGGTGATGCAATTGGATCTCGTGGATTAGATTTTCATATTAATGGTTTAGCCGATATGGGTGCACAGATCACCTCTGAACATGGATTTATCATTGCTAAATCACCTAATGGGCTAAAGGGTGCAAATATTGCCTTAGATTTTCCAAGCGTTGGTGCAACAGAAAATATTATGACTGCTGCAACACTGGCAATTGGTGTAACCACAATTGATAATGCTGCCCGCGAACCTGATGTAGTAGATCTTGGTGAATTCTTAATCTCTATGGGCGCAAAAATCACCGGACTTGGCTCTCACACAATCACAATAGAAGGGGTAAAGAAATTAACCCCAACTACTCATGCAACTTTGGCTGATCGAATTGTTACCGGCACTTGGGCATTTGCCGCTGCCATGACGAAGGGTGACATAACTATTGAAAATGGCCGCGCAGATCACCTAGAGATTCCCCTTGATAAATTAGTTGAAGCCGGCGCTGTTGTTACAACTACTAAGAATGGTTTTAGAGTGAAGATGGATAAGCGGCCAACAGCCGTAGATGTGGCAACTCTTCCCTACCCAGGTTTTCCAACAGATCTACAACCGATGGTTATTACCTTAAATGCAATCGCTGCTGGAACCTCATTAGTAACTGAAAACGTATTTGAGGGCAGATTTATGTTTGTTAATGAATTACTACGCCTTGGCGCAAAGATAAATGTTGATGGTCATCACGCTGCAATTACTGGAATTGAGCAGCTTTCTTCTGCCCCAGTGGCTGCTACTGATATTAGAGCAGGTGCTGGCTTAGTTCTAGCAGCACTAGTAAGTGATGGCGTAACAATTATTGAGGATGCGTTTCACATAGATCGTGGATATCCTAATTTTCCGGCCCAACTTCAATCACTTGGAGCTGATGTAACTAGAGTTTAATTAGCGCTCTCGCCAAGAATTGATACCCGATTATTTGATACTGAAATAAATCCACCATTAATTACAAAATCATTTGTTGAACCATCAATAGCCTTTACAGAAACTGTGCCATCGGCTAACACACCGAGAAGCGGGGCGTGACCTGGAAGAACTCCAAGATCACCTTCAAGGGTGCGTGCAGAGATCATCTTTGCTTCACCACTCCACACCCGCTTCTCTGGTGTAACTACCTCAACCTTTAGCACTGAATCTGACATATTAAGACTTAGCCAACTCTGCTGCTTTTCTTTCAACATCATCTAAGCCACCGCACATAAAGAATGCTTGCTCTGGCACATGGTCATATTTGCCATCAGCTAGAGCTTCAAAGGCGGCAATAGTTTCATTAAGCGGAACAAATGAACCATCAAGACCAGTGAAGACCTTTGCCACGAAGGTATTTTGAGAAAGGAAGCGCTGAATACGACGAGCTCTTCCTACCAAAATACGATCCTCTTCAGATAATTCATCAATACCTAAGATTGCAATAATGTCTTGCAGATCTTTGTAACGTTGCAGAATCTGCTTGATTCGGTTTGCAACTCGGAAGTGATGCTCACCAATGTATCGAGGATCTAAAATACGAGATGTGGAGTCAAGTGGATCTACCGCAGGATAAATACCAAGCTCAGAGATCGGACGAGACAACACAGTTGTTGCATCTAAGTGAGCGAAGGTTGTGTGTGGTGCTGGATCGGTAATGTCATCTGCTGGTACATAAATTGCCTGCATTGAGGTAATTGAGTGACCACGAGTTGAGGTGATTCGCTCCTGCAACTGACCCATCTCATCAGCAAGTGTTGGTTGGTAACCCACAGCCGATGGCATACGGCCGAGCAGAGTTGAAACTTCAGATCCGGCTTGAGTAAAGCGGAAGATGTTATCGATAAACAAAAGCACATCCTGCTTCTGCACATCCCTGAAGTACTCAGCCATTGTTAACGCTGAAAGAGCTACTCGTAGACGCGTTCCAGGTGGCTCATCCATTTGTCCAAAGACCAGTGCTGTCTTATTAATAACACCAGTTTCAGTCATTTCTAGGAAAAGGTCATTACCTTCACGAGTACGCTCACCAACTCCGGCGAATACTGAAACACCGCCAAAGTTTTCAGCTACTCGGTAAATCATCTCTTGAATAAGCACAGTCTTACCAACACCTGCACCACCAAATAATCCAATCTTTCCACCCTTTACATAAGGGGTTAGAAGATCGATAACTTTAATTCCAGTTTCAAACATCTCAGTCTTTGATTCAAGTTGATCAAATGCTGGAGCGGTTCGGTGGATTGGCCAACGCTCTTTAATATCTAATGAAGAGGTTGGTACATCTAAAGATTCACCCAAGGTATTAAATACATGTCCCTTTGTTACATCTCCAACTGGAACTGAGATCGCACTTCCAGTATCGGTAACTGTTGCACCGCGCACCATGCCGTCAGTTGGTTGCATGGAGATTGCGCGCACTAGATTGTCACCAATGT
>JBEGQD010000046.1:0-6093 GCA_041181125.1 Actinomycetota bacterium
AAGGCAGTAATTGGAATTCAGTCAGCTGCAGGTTACGCCGAAGGCAGACCGCTATTTACCTCTTGGAAAAATTAACTACGTTTTCAACTCCCTCTATTTCTAGATGAGAGATAATAACTACAACCTTATTCTTTAGTTTTTTTAGCAGTAAGTTAGATATGCGATTAGCTTGTTTAGAATCTAAGAACTCAAATGGTTCATCAAGTAAGTAAACAGGTGTATTACGTAATAAAATTCTGGCTAATCTGATCCGTTGTTTTTCCCCACCTGAAAAGTTAAATCCGTAAGCACCGATATGAGTATCCAAGCCTTTGGGTAAGGAAGTGATTAAATCTCTTAATTCAACATCATCAAGGGCTGCCAGCAATTGCTCATCGCTTGCACTTTGATTTGCAATTCTTAAGTTCTCTCTGATGGATGAGTTAAAGAGGTAATCATTTTGTAGCAATACTGTGATATTTGAATTAATACTTTCAGGTGAAACATCTCTTGCCTCTACTCCATCAATTTTTATACTGCCTTCATAGGGCAAAAAGCCGAGTAAGCAATTAATTAGTGATGATTTACCTGATCCGCTTGCTCCCATAATTACTAGTGGTTGATCAATAAAACACTTTGCTGAGATTTGACTTACATTAGCCCCAGGCAATAAAGGTAAAGTGTTTTCAAAGATAATTTGATTAAATGTTCCCAACTCCTGATTTGAAGTTTTAGGTTGCCCAGCTGAAGTTAATAGTTGTTCAATACTTCGTGCTGAATCAAAATGTTGGCGTACTTTGGTAAATGCTGATGGAATTGAGTTTAAATTGTCAAAGATTGCTAGTGGCAATAATGTTATTACTGCGACATTAACTCCAGATAAATCACCTGCTATAAAAGCACTGGCTGCATAAATCCCACCGGTCATCACTGCGGCTCCCATAAATAGTGAATGCAGGGCTGACGCAATTCCGACGCTCTTGCTCTCTTTTATATCAATTAAATCTAGTTGGGTTTGAACCAAAGAGATCTGCGATTGTAAATTGTTGTTAAATCCAAAGATTTGTGACTCTTGTGAACTATCGCAGCTTTGCATAATTTGATCAAACAACTTATCTGAGTGATCTCGATATTTCACTCTGGCTGATGAGAAGGCTGCAATAAATGAAAGGCCAACTAATGCAACTAAAAATATTGCACCAATTGATATAGCAGCTTGCGGTAACAAAAAAGCAATTATTGAAATACCGGAAGTTGCTGCAATTATTGCCGAAAACCAAGGCAAGAAGGTCCGAAGCCAAATATCTTGAATCTCCTCAGTTTGAGTAACACTTTGCCGCAGCAGTTGACCACGTTTTAGATTGGCAAATTGACTTGGTGTAAATTTCTCCAAGTTTTTATATAACTCTTGTCGAATTGCTCCTTGAATAGCAAGCGCTGCATCATGTTCTAATAATCTGCTGGCATACCTAAAAACACCACGTCCTAAACCAAAGAATCTCACTGCAACTATTGCTACTTGAAGGGTCAAAATGGGCGGTCTAGTCGATGCCATCGAGATTAACCAAGCACTTGCAGCTAACAAGCCAACTGCCATAAATAATGACGTGCCACTTAATAATCCAGCAAGAAGTAATTTTGTTTGAAAAGGCTTAATAACTTGCAGTAATTGAGATTTAAATATCCTCATATTATTACTCGTTCCGCAAAGTTCAAGACATAATCAGCAGAAAGCAGTGTTTGAGATCGGTGAGATATAACCAAAGCTGTTTTACCAAGTGATGTTTGCTCTTTTATGGCTAGATCAATTTGACTTTGACTATTTTCATCAACGGATGCAGTTGGTTCATCTAAAATCAGTAATTGGGCAGGCTTAATTAATGCCCTGGCTAATGCAATTTTTCGTTTTTGCCCAATAGAAAGCGCTTCATTGATTGTTCCCAGCTGAGTATCCCCGCCGGATGGTAATTCCGTTAATTCAATTCCAACCTTTTGCAGTTGCTTAATTAATTCATATCTATCCAGATTTGGATTGGCACATTGAACGCAATCGAAAACTGATGCGACTGGAAAATGTGGCTCCTGCGGCATCCATGAAATTAGTTTCCGCCAACTATCCTTTTCTATCTGATGAAGATCAAAGAGATCATTATCAACACTAACTAATACTTGTCCCTGATAATTTTCTTGATAGCCAAGCAGAATTTGCAGCAACGAGCTTTTACCAACCCCAGATGGACCAACAATCAAGTTGACTGCATTTTTCTCTATAATTCCTGCAGGGATTTTTACTGCTGCCCGAGAATTGAACTCGATTTTTAAATCGCTCCAAGATATTTGGTCAAACTTCTTTATTTTGATTAATCCTTCTGGGTCCTTTCTATCCAAGATGGAAAATATCTGACTGGCAGCGCTTACTCCATCAGATGCTGCATGAAAGTGAGCAGCAACCTGTCTTATCGGCCAGTAAACCTCAGGAGCAAGGATTAAAACAAATAACCCTGTTTGTAGAGATATCGTTCCATTTACTAGTCGTAAGCCAATAGTTACTGCAATTAGCGCTACAGATAATGTGGCAATTAATTCCAAAGCTAATGAAGATAAAAAGGAAATTCGTAGAACTCTCATGGTTTCTTGTCGATACTTATCATTAACCTGCTTAAGTCTTGCAATTTGATATCTAGATCTGCCATAAACTTTTAAAGTTTGTAATCCAGATAGTAAATCTAGAAAATAACCAGATAATAACGAGAGTGTTTGCCATTTACGTTCAGTGGCACTTGCAGTAAAGCGGCCAATTAACATGCCAAATAATGGAATTAATGGCACAGTAAAAATCAGCACTATGCCAGATATGAAATCTTGGGTGGAAATTGCGATTCCAACAAAAAATGGGATGACTGAGGCAATGAATAACTGAGGTATAAATCTAGAAAAGTACGGGTCTAAATTATCAATTCCTTTTGTTGCTAAAAGGGATAATTGTGCTGGGCCATTTTTATAATCAACTTTTCCAGAAAGTAAATGTGATACCAACTGCAAACGTAGCTCTCGCCTAATAGCACCGCTTGCAACTGCTGCCAACCGTTCAGTTAGATAACTTAGTAAGGCCTTTGCAATATAGATAATTGCTACCCAAATTAAATATATTTTAATTTGATTTAAAGCCTTTTTATCTACAAATGCCTGCACAATAAAAATAGAGAGCAGCGCGCTTTGAGCAATAGTTAATATCGCACCAAGTAGTGCAATTACTACCGATGCGATAGTGAAACCGCGACTACTTCGAGAGTATCGAAATAGCCGCGGATCAATTGGCTTCACAGATTATGAGTTTATCTTGTCCAGTACTCCGCTTTCAGGAGTTGGAATAGAAGATGCACTCAATCGTTTTCTAAATACCCAATATGTCCACCCTTGATAAATTAAGACCAGGGGCGTCATTACAACTGCCACATATGTCATAACCTTCAAGGTGTAGTCAGTGCTGGAGGCGTTAAAGATATCTAGAGAATCTGCAATATTTAGCGAACTTGGCATCACATATGGATACAAAGCGCTAAATAATGTGACAACAACTAATGCCAAAGTTGTTGTTGAAGCAAGGAAAGCCCAACCTTCGCGACCGCGACGATTAGCTTCCAAACTACCAAGCCAGGCTAGAACTATTACAAGTGATAGCACCATCACATTGGATTTGTCGGTTAGTGCCAAATTTGTCCAGCTTAGGAATAGAACTGCAAGTAAAGCTGAAACTAATCCAAGCTGGCCAGCTAATTTATTTGCCCGCACTCTAATTGCGCCTTCTGTTTTTAACGCAATAAACAACGCGCCATGAGTTGCAAACAAAAATAGGGTAACACCGCCACCTAGGAGTGCGTATGGATTGAGTAGGTTAAAGAAACCTCCAACATACTCAATTACCCCAGCCTGACTTCTTTCAAGCGGTACACCCCGAACAATATTTGCAAAGGCAACTCCCCAAAGCAAGGCGGGAATAAAGCTAGAGATAATAATTGCGTTATCCCATCTATTGCGCCATTTAATGTCGCCATACTTACTGCGATACTCAAATGAAACACCTCGAATAATTAGTGAGATCAAGATTAAAAATAGTGGAAGATAAAAACCACTAAACAAAGTGGCATACCACTCTGGGAAGGCTGCAAATGTGGCACCGCCTGCAACTAGTAACCAAACCTCGTTCCCATCCCATACCGGTCCTAAGGTTGTAAGCAAAGCTCTTCGTTCTGCTTGATTTTTGCCAATTACTTTAAGCAACATTCCGACGCCAAAATCAAAGCCCTCCAGAACGAAGTAGCCAATCCACAATGTTGCAATGGTTAAAAACCAAAATGTATTTAATGACATTTTCTTCTCCCTTTCCTTAGTAGGCCATGGTCAAGACTTGATCAGACTCAGCTTTTGCTGCAGACACCTTTTCGGGTCCAACCTTGATTGCTCGGATAAATAACTTGAACTCAATTACTGCCAAGATTCCATATAGGGCAGTAAATACAATCATTGTAAATAAGACTTCACCTGCAGTAACTGTCGGTGAAACACCATCTGCAGTTTTGAACAAGCCAAATACCACCCATGGTTGACGAGCTGTTTCAGTGAAGATCCAGCCAAATGAATTTGAAAGTAGTGGCAAGAATGGCATTGAGATCATCGCTGGTAGGAACCATTTTGCATTTGTTGGTGTCCCGCCTTTGCGCATTCGCCAAAGCACAATTAGTGCAAATAAAGATGCAATTGCGCCAAAGCCAATCATTAATCTAAAGCCCCAATAAGCAAGTGGAATATTTGGTGTGTAATCACCAGCGCCATAGGTTTTCTCATACTCTGCTTGCAAATTATTGATTCCCTCAACTGTGCCATTTACATCTCCAGTGGACATAAAAGAAAGCATTCCCGGCAAGCCAATCTGAAAGACAGCTCTAGAGCCATCTAACGTCCCAAGAGTAAATAAAGAAAATGGTGCGTTATCACTAGTTTCATATAGTGCTTCAGCTGCCGCCATCTTCATTGGTTGTTGCTCAGTCATAATTCGAGCACTCCAGTCACCAGTTAGTGAGACCAGAACAAAAGAGATAATCACAGTAACAAGGCCAAGCTTTAATGCTGGACGAGCAACATCTAGATCGCGATTTTGCACCATCATCCAACCTGCAACTGCTGCAAATAAACCACCAGCGGTTAAGAAGGCGGCCGGAATTGTATGTAGAAATGTTGCAACAGCTGTATTTTGCGTGAGGACAGCAACAATGTCGGTTAACTCCGCTCTGCCACGCTGTGCGTTAAAGGTGTACCCAACTGGGTGCTGCATAAAAGCATTTGCTGCCAGAATAAAGTAGGCAGAAAATAATGTGCCAAAGGATGCAATCCAGATTGTGGCTAGGTGCATTTTCTTAGATAACTTGTCCCAACCAAAAATCCAAATGCCTAAGAAGGTAGATTCTAAGAAGAAAGCAAGTAGACCCTCCATTGCAAGTGGTGCTCCAAAAATATCGCCAACAAAGCGGCTATATGAAGACCAGTTCATTCCAAATTGGAACTCCTGCACAATGCCAGTGACAACGCCCATAGCGAAGTTAATTAAAAATAACTTGCCAAAAAACTTAGTTGCCCTTAAATATGATTCTTTACCTGTGCGATACCAAGCTGTTTGTAGACCTGCCACCAAAAACCCTGAACCAATTGTGATTGGCACAAATATAAAGTGGTAGACGGTGGTAATCGCAAATTGCCATCTTGCTAAATCTAATGAATTCATCACTCCCCTTTGCCTAAAAATATTTTTTTAATCTAAGATTATTTTCCTCTAAGAATTATCACACCCTTTACAAATACTGTGTGTAGTAAATCACCGGCGTAAAATCACCGCATAAATTAAATTACAAAGATATTATTTGAGGGCTAGCCCTCATAAACAATTACTTAATCTCTTGGCTCTTAATTTTTTTTCTAGATAACAAAATATGTCCAACAAATCCAATAAGTAATGCTGCAATCACGCCGAGATTGGCATAAGCCCACTGACCCTCTTTGCCACCAATTGGTCCCAATAAATAGCCTTGCCATGAAAGCCAGGAAGCAAGTGAGTTAGTA
>JBEGQD010000047.1:0-3331 GCA_041181125.1 Actinomycetota bacterium
GTATTTGTATCTGGCACCATCGCTAAATCTGAGTAACCCTTTTCCCAGGAGCTCATCTCATAACCAGGGACGGTATTCATATCCACATCAACTGCTAATAGGTAATTACAACCTTCAGTTCCATGTTTTAAGACATCTGATAAAAAGTAATTGGCATCTAATCTTTTGCCCACAAGCCGGCCCTGCATATCGGTCATCGCCACAACCACAGTATCAATCTTCTTATCAGCGATATCTTTGCGTAATTGCTCAATAGATAGGGAAGACATGGGGGTTAGTATTCCAGTTATTGCGCGGTCATGCCACCGTCAGCTGAGACGATAGAGCCGGTCATAAATGATGACTCATCTGAGGCTAAAAATAGAACTAAATTGGCGATCTCCATTGGTGTGCCAGGTCGACCAATTGGTTGAAAACTTGAGATGGTTTTATAGACATGATCTAAGCCGCCCAACATATCGGCGTGGGCATAATTAATTGGGGTATCAACCCAACCTGGACAGATCGCATTACATCTAATTCCAGTTTTTGCGTAATCAAGTGCAATACCGCGAGTCAACATCACGATTGCACCCTTAGAGGCAGAGTAGACTGATAAAAATGGCTCCGATACTAAACCATTAACACTAGACATATTTATTATTGAGCCGCGAGCACTCTCTAACATATATGGAATCACCGCTCTAGATAGATACATAGCTCCCATCACATTAACGGAGAGAGTTCGCATAATAGTTTGATCACTTACCTCATGAAATACCCCAGGTAGGTTAACCCCAGCATTGTTGACTAAAATATCAACATTTGAGTACTTGGCAACACACTCAGCTACCACCTTATTACAAGCTTGAGAATCTGAGATATCACATTGGGCTGCATATGCTTTGCCACCTGATTTGTTTATCTCCTCAGCACACTCCGTAGCCGCCGTTAGATTTATATCAACACAAACTACCGATGCACCCTCTTGGGCTAATCGGATCGCACTTGCCCTACCAATGCCACTTGCTGCACCTGTAACTATTGCAATTCGATCTGCAACTCTGCCCTGAGCCATAAATTAATCCAATCCAATTAAATAAATACTAGCCCTGTTGCAAGCAACAGGGCTAGTTTTAGATTACTTATTATTTAAGTGCGTTATTTAGTTTAGAACCTTTGGTCCAGTAAACCACTTTCTAGCACTTAATTGCCACCACAACATCGCTCCACCAATTACAAACAGGATAGCAAGTGGTGCATATTGCACAGCTTTCCAGGTAAAGGCTTCATTGCCAGGCACACCAGCTGGTGTAGTTGGCAAGCACAACACAATTGAGATAAAGATAATCTCAACAATTGCAATTGGCGCCATCCATCGCCACTTATTGCCTAGGTTCCAAGAGCCCTGCTTGAAGTTATCTCCCATTCTCCACCTTAAGTAAATTGGAATTAAGAAGGATAGGAATAGACCAATCACCGTTACTGAGGTAACGGCAAAGAAAGCGATTGGAACTACAGTTCCCTCTGGCGCCCAAAGTGCTGGCAGCGTCAACAGTACGGCCAAGATACCAATACCAAAAGCCGCATTACTTGGATTTTTATTCTTATCCAATTTGGTCCAGATTTTATGTCCTGGCACCGCCCGATCACGGGAGAAGGCAAACAACATACGAGAGCCAGCGGTAATACATGACATTCCACATAGGAATTGGCCAACGCAGGTAATTACCAAAAGTACCTTTACCCAACCTAATGGCAGTGCGCTTAAGAAGATTGCAGGTGAGAATCCACCAGCCTTATTAATTGCATCTACATCAGTTGCAGCGTATAGGAATGCAAGTAGTAACAACCAGCCACCAATAGCCGAGAAGAAGATAGATTGCCAGATACCTTTAGCTGCTGCTTTTGAAGCACCGGATGTCTCTTCAGACACGTGGGCAGAGGCATCAAATCCAGTAATTGTGTACTGGGTGAGCAAGAAGCCCAGTGGTAGCACATACCACCAATACATACCACTAGAAAAACCGGAGTTGTTATTTGTGGTGGTAAACATCCACTCTAAGCTCTGATGCTTAGTTGGGATAAATACCAAGATCAAAACTACCGCAGCCACACCAAATACATGCCAGTAGACGTTAACATTTTGGAGCAGGTTAATAACCTTAGCGCCCCAAACATTTAAGGCGATGGCAATAAATGTTGCAACTAAGAAAACAATAAAAACCTGTTTTAAATTAGTAGGATCCCAGTAATCACTCCAGAGATTTGCAGTTGTGACAAAGAATGTAGCAAAGCCGTAGGTAACACCTGCGGTCACTGCAAATTGTCCAACTAAATTGAGCCAGCCAGTAACCCAGCCATGGACCGGTTTACCTAATCTAAATGCCCAGTAGTAAATACCGCCGGCGGTCGGCATCGCTGAGACCAGCTCCGACATAACAAATCCAATGATCAAAATAAAGATTGCGATGACTGGCCAGCCAATTGAGATTGCAACTGGGCCACCATTGTTCCAGGCCTGTCCGAAGGTGGTAAAGCAACCTGAGAGAACAGAGATTATGGAGAATGAAACTGCAAAGTTAGAGAATCCACTCCAACGACGATTGAACTCCTGTTTATAACCCAGAGATTCAAGTAAGCGCGATTCTGCATCGTTATTGATACTCATTTACTACCCTTCTTATGTTAGCTGGCGGGGAAAACCAGGTAATGCTCTAGATCACACCCACCTATCTTGCGCCCATTTTGACCCGATGGAAAGAACCTAACCCCCCTTTTTTTGATCTTTTTTACCCAATTTCTGCCAAATCCCGCATGGATTTAAAAAATTATTACACTTACTATCATGTGTCGCTTACTTGGCTACAGCTCATCTATCCCCACCACCTTTAATGAGGTAGTAGGTAATAACTTTAAAGGGTTTGTAGATCTAGCTAAGGATCACTGTGATGGCTGGGGTATTGCAACCACCCAAAACCATAAAGCAGATCTTTATAAAGAGCCCCTTGCTGCTAACAAAAGTGAGCACTTTAAAGATCAATTAGCTAGCCATAAATCAAATGCCGCATTACTACACCTTAGGTGGGCAACAGAGGGCATGCCGGTAAATCAAAACAACACCCACCCATTTACCTATCATGACATCACATTTATTCACAATGGCTCTATTTCCCCTGCCAATGTCTTAGATCCATTAATAGATAAGAAGTATTTAGAGTTAGCTAAGGGCACAACAGATTCAGAGCGCTACTTTCTTTACCTTCTAACCCAAATAGAAAAGCATGGCTTTGTTGAAGTTGTTAAAGCAGCTCTTACCTATATTAAAAACAACTGCTCCTACTCCTCAATT